>SVTZ01000078.1 GCA_015063525.1 Oscillospiraceae bacterium | reverse complement strand
GTCCTCAGGAGTCATCTCGGTGAGAACCTTACCAAGCGCTGCGTAGCCGTCCATAGCTATGTACTCTTCGATATTATCGGGGTCGATAACGCCGCAGTTACGAAGAACGATACGCTTTTGAGATTTATAGAACTTTGTGTCGGAGAGAGAAACGTTTGCAGCCTGCTGTTCAACGATCTCGTCGGTCTCGGCATCTCTGTATACAAGACGCTCAACGATTCTACCCTTGAGAAGATGCTCCTCAACGATCTCGTGAACGTCTTCAGCGGTTACACGGCTGTAGAAGGTGCCGTCGGGATATACAATAACGATAGGGCCAAGTGCGCAGAGACCGAAGCAACCGGTCTGAACCATCTTTACTTCCTCAGCAAGACCAAATTCGGCAATGCTCTTGTCGAAGGCCTCCTGAAGAGTCTTACTGCCCGAGGAGGTACAGCCTGTACCGCCACAAATCAATACGTGAGCACGAATCATACGTCGGTACCTCCTATCAGTTAGCGTCGGTTACGGTATATTCCGCAACAACCTTGCCGCCCTTTAAATGCTTTTCTACAATTTCCTTTGCCTTCTCGGCAGTCATATGAATGTAGGTAACCTTTTCCTTACCTGCCTCGTAGACCTCTACGATGGGCTCAAGCTGGCAGTAGCCAACACAGCCGGTCTGAGAAACGGTAACCTTCTCGTTAAGTCCTGCATTGCTTACCTCCTCAACAAAGGCGTTGAGTACAGGACGGGCGCCTGCCGCGATACCGCAGGTAGCCATACCGACTACAACGCGAACATCACCGGTGCCTTCACGAAGAACGATCTTGTTCTTCATTTTGTCTTTGATTGCCTGAAGTTCAGCCAAAGATTTCATTTTTGTTTTCCTTTCTTGGATATATATTTAATTTATTAATTAAATTCTTTATATTGCTCCCTCAGATTTTCCTTGATCCAGATAAGGACCTCGAAGGTATCAAGAGGAACGTCCTCCAAAACCGCGCGGATCTCTCTTGTATCGAGAGTGACGGTTCTTTCTCCGTAGCTGTGTGTGAACAGGAAGTCTATGTCGGGGTGTCCCTGTACCAGGGTGGTTACGGTTGAGATAACGTCACCAAGCGGCGTGAAGTCAATATGTTTTTTATTGAACATGGCGGTCACGGTAGTGCCGTGATGCTCCTCGTCCAAGCTTATATGTGTCGAGGTAATGGTAAGATTGCCTCCGGTCTGCTCCGCGGCAAAGCGAAACAGCGGAATTCCCATTCCGACCTTGCGTGTGGTTCTGGTTGTATAGAAGGGATCCGTGACCGATGAAAGCGTTTCCTCCGTCATTCCGGTGCCATCGTCCGTAATACGGATCACAAGACTGTCGTCGCTCTCGAAAATTGCTATCTCAACAAGTTCTGCCTTAGCTTTTGTCGAGTTTTCTGCAATATCGAGTATGTTAAGTGAAAGCTCCTTCATTTCCTTTACCTCTTAAGATGCTCAAATAATCTGCTTCGTACTAAAGCCGAGCTGTATGGCTCGTCCTCAAGCTCAAGGAAAAATTCCTTATCTCTCATATCGGTAAGATAGTGAGCATCCGAGCTGATGATAAACCGATCGCGAGGGATACCGTACCTTGCCGAAAACTCCTCGATCCTATCGCCGTTGTGCAGCTCGTAAAAGCTGAAGCCGCAGTCGGGAAGATCGCCGAGAATAGCGATAATGCCATTAGAATCTCGGTCAATGTGGGCAGGGTAGCATACTCCGCCATACTCCGAAACTACCGAGCATACGTCGTCCACCGATATGGTGGTCGCGTTTATCAGAAGAGCGTCAACCTCGCCGATAGGCTCGTCGAGGGCGTCAAGAATAGTCTGTCTGCCAAAAATCTCGGGTTTGTTACTTATCTTAATGCGACAGTCCTCGATATGCTCGTCGAAGCGCATGGCATCTGAAAGATGCTCGAAAAGGCAAACGACGTGTATATCCTCCGAGGTGGTCAGCTCCATTCCCGCAACGGGAATAATACCGTTCTTCCTTGCCGCCTCAAAGAAGGCAGGGCAGTTTTTGCAGGTGTTATGGTCGGTCAGGGCAACGATATTAAGGCCGCACAGACTCGCCATACCGGCAATATTGTTTGGCGTGTTGTCATCGTCGCCGCAAGGGGAGAGACAGGAATGGACGTGCAGGTCGTAATAATATCTGCTCACGATGTCAGTCTTGAAACGGCTAATGCCGCATCGTATGCCGAAAGAGACGTAGACAAGATGTTTACACCCTTAGCCTCGGCAGCCCTCAGCGCATCCTCATCGGGAAGAACGTCCTCCGCAAGAAGAATGCAGGAAGCATCTGTCAGCGTTGCTACTGCGATAGTATTGATATTAGACATAATTGTGATCCACACGTTGCCTGAATCGGCCTTGCCCATAACCCAGCTGAGTAAATCGCCGATGTAAGCACCCTCGATCTCCCTTTCGGGCGAGGGCATACAGACAGTCTTGAAGCCCGTTTTCTTTGCAAAGCATTCTACGGTCATAATTTACGCCTTTCTGTCCTTAGTTTTCCAGACGTCCCTAAGTCGGCAGTCCTCGGGACAAGCAGTTTTTTTGATAACATCCTCGGCAAATGCTCTGCAGGTCGGTGCACCGCAGGATCCGCAGTCGATGCCGGGAAGTGTTGCTTTAAAGTTTTGAATATCCGCCATCATTCGCATTGACTCGGCAATACTGCCTCCAAGACGCGTGATGGGGTCATATTCCGGCATATCCTCAAAGAGGAAGCTGTCGGGAATATAGTTGACACCTAAGGGAAGATGGTTTTGAGATACCGGCATATATCTTCTGAGAGTCTGGAGCCTTGCCTTTGCAATAAATGGGTTCTGCATTGTCAGAACTCCTCCGACGCATCCACCGGTGCAGGCGTTAAGCTCAATAAACTCCAGCGGAGGTATATTGCCGTTTTCTATCTGGTCGAGAACGTGAATAACGTTTTCTATACCGTCTGCCGCAAGGTAATCTTCATTAAATATAGCAGTCGCCTCGCCGCCCGATCTTGCCCAACCTATTCCTATCCTTCCGGACTCGGAAAGGCTTTCAATATTGTCGTCCTTACTCATCGCACCGATAAGAAGGAAGTAGACGTCGCTGATCGAAACCACCTTATCAACCGCGCTTTCATATCCGGCAAAGCCGTTCTTGACGTAGCTGACCTTTGCGGGGCATGGAGTGATGAAGCAGACACCGATATCCTCGGGTGTAAGCTCAGGATTGTTCTCCATAGCCTTCTGTCTTGCAAGCTTAGCGGCTACCTCCATAGGGGGAAGCATATGTATAACGTGCTCCTCAAGAGAAGGGAAGCGCAGAGCGATCAGGCGAAGTATAACGGGACAGGCAGAGCTTATAGCCGGCTTTTTGATTCCTTCGGTCTGTAAATAAATTCTGGTATATGCCGAAACCAATTCAGCAGCCTTCGAGACCTCGTAAACCTCATCAAAGCCGATTTTTAAAAGCCCGTTCAATACGTAATCCACGTCGTCGAGATTATCAAACTGTCCGTACAGAGTAGGGGCGGGCAGTGCGATCTTCCACTTGAAGCGATCCATATCGCTAAGGCTGTCGCTTACCGCGCGCTTTGCATTATGCGGACAATGCCTGATGCACTCGCCGCAGTCGATACATCTGTCGGATTTTATCACGGCGTGGCCGTTTTTGATTCTGATAGCCTCCGTGGGGCAATGCCGGATACAAGTGGTACAGCCGGTGCATTTGCTCTCGTCAAGGAGAACCGAATGTTCGTAGGCTTTCATCGCTTGTCCCCCTATAGTGTTACTCGCATTACTATACGTGTTCCTACGCCAAGCGTAGAAGTTATTTCCATTGAGTCAGTGTTTTTCTTCATGTTAGGGAGTCCCATTCCGGCTCCGAAGCCTAAAGAACGGATAGTTTCGCTGGCGGTTGAATATCCGGCCTGCATAGCCTGCTCGATATCCTTTATACCCGGGCCTTTATCCTCGAGGACTATCTCTATGTACTCCTCGGTTACGATGACCTCGGCAACGCCGCCGCCGGCGTGGATAACCATGTTAATTTCTCCCTCGTACATTGCAATGGAAACTCTTCTGATTATCTCAGAATCAAAGCCAAGCTGTCTCAGATTCTTCTTAACCTGAACAGAGGCCTGACCTGCAGAGGTGAAGTCGTTTCCCTGAACATCGAAACGAAAAATTAAGCTATCACTCATTTCACAACCTCTTTGGTTCCTACAAGACCGTTCGAATAAAGTATTCCGCACGCGTTATACAAGGTCTTGCTTGTGCTCATCATAACTATTCCGTGTTCCTTGGCAAGCTCTATCATCTCCTTATTAGGCGACTTTGAACGCACGAAGACGATGCAGGTCATATCCATCATCAGCGCGGTGCGGATAACCTGTGGATTAACCAAACCGGTAAGCAGAACCGCCTGATCGGTAACGTAAGCGAGAACGTCGCTCATAAGATCGCAGCCGAAGGCAGAGTAAACGTGCTTTCCGAGGTGTTCCTCGCAACAAAGGACGTTGGCCTCAAGGAGCTCCTGCATTTTAGAAATTTTCATGACTTTTCCTATCCTGAATTTAAGATTTGAAATCAGAGATTAGTTGTACTTAGCAATAATACCCTCAACGTCAGCGGCGGTAAGTCTGCCGTAAACGTCCTCGTTTACCGTAAGAACGGGAGCGAGACCGCAAGCACCGATGCAGCGCGAAGCGGTAAGTGAGAACTTTCTGTCAGCGGTGCATTCATCTCCGCCGATGCCGAGAAGCTCCTGGAACTTTTCATAGATCGCGCCGGAGCCCTTAACGTAGCAGGCTGTTCCAAGACAAACGGCAACGTGATAGTCGCCCTTGGGCGAAAGAGAGAACTGTGCGTAGAAGGTGGCAACGCCGTAAACCTTTTCAAGCGGTACGTCCATACCCTCTGCGATCTTGTTCTGAACCTCGATGGGAAGATATCCGTAAATTCCCTGAGCCTCCTGCATTACTGCCATAAGGCGGCTCTTGTCACCCTTGTACTTTTCGATTACAAGAGCGAGCTGTGCATCCTGTTCCGCTGTTCCTGCGAAGGGAATTGTGGAAAGTTTTTTCAGCATAAGTTTTTTTCCTCCTTTTTTGAATGCGGTATATGCGCATTACATCTTGCTAATTATAACATACAACAATATAAAAATCAATAGGTATTAACTACAAAATTGTCAAAAAAATGACAATTAATTGAACTTTTTAAAAAAACCACTTTATTTTATACAAAAATTGGCAAAATCTTCGTACATAAGATTGCAAAGAGAGTCTGCAAGAGCAGGGCTTTTACCGCCGACACTTACACCGTCAATCATGTCGGCTCTTCGGCAGAGCTTTGTAGTGCTGGTTATCAGAATTTCGTCTGCTTCCATCATTTCCTCTTTTGTGAACGGACGCTCTATAACCTCTACACCGATACTTTTACATTCAGCCAAAAGATGCTCTCTTGCAATTCCGGGTAAAATACGGTTTGATTTCGGGTGCGTTATTATTCTGCCCTGGATTAATATCGATATATTGGATTTTGTGCATTCTGTAACAATTTCGTTTTTCACAAAAATCGCCTCGTCACAGCCCTTTACCTCAGCCTTGGTAGCCGAAAGAACCGCAGGGAGAAGATTTACGGTTTTTATGTCGCAATAACCGTATCTAAGATCCTCGGTTGTAATAAGCCTTAACGGGTGAGGCGATTTCTCAATTTTTATTGGATCGAGCGTAACAAGGAGGCTAGATGATGCGCCAACGGCCGAGTGAACTCTGTTAGGGGTGCTTCTTGATAGCTGGAAATAAAGAAAATAGCTTTCAAGCATTGATTTTACCGCTATTTCCCGAAGGAGATCAGAAAGTCCGTTTTTTGTAAACGTATGCTTTATTCCAAGTCTCTTTGCGTTTGATAGAAATCTTTCTACATGCTCGCTCTCCCAATGAATACGGTCGTAAGAGCCAATAGCAGCGTCGTATATTGAATCACCAAAGAAAATTGATCTGTCGGAAAGAGGAATGAGTATATCCTCTCTTTTGCCGAATTTGCCGTTATAGTATGCATAGGAATTCATTTTAAAGCTCCTTTCGCTTTACCTTGATATTATATTCCCATACCAATTTTACGTTAAAAAAGTGAGCCACAGAAGTGACTCACATTAAATATTAAATTTATTTGTTAAAATTTCTTTTCAAAAATGATCTCGCCTTCAAGCGTCTTCACTGTAAAGCATCTGTTCTCGTAAACCATATAGCTTCTCGGATTGCCGTTCTTGGGCAGGGCAGCCGAGCCGGGATTAAGGTAAAAATTGCCGTTGCCGAACTCATCGCAGGTAAGCACGTGGGTGTGGCCGTGGAGAAGAATCTCACCCTTGATAAGGGGAGGAGGCGTTTCGGTATTATGATGATGGCCGTGGGTTGCAAAAACCGAAAGACCGTCGAGTGACAGATAGCAGTAATCGGCAAGGATGGGGAAGGAAAGCACCATCTGATCGACCTCCGTGTCACAGTTGCCGCGCACCGCGAGAATAATATCCTTCCGCGAGTTAAGAAGTTCGATTACCTCTTTCGGAGCATAGGTATTAGGGAGATCGTTGCGCGGTCCGTGGTAGAGTATATCGCCAAGCAAAAGAAGCTTGTCACATCCCTCGCTTTCAAACAAATCAATAATTTTTTTAGCGCTGTCAAGGTCTCCGTGTATATCCGACGCAATCAATATCTTCATAAAACACCTCGTAAACGTATTTCTGTGCTTATTTTACCACAGGCAAGCGGTAATTTCAAGTATTAAATAAAAAAATACGAAAATATTGAAAAAGCACTTGATTTTTCCAAAACCTTGTGGTATAATATCTACAACTGTGCGTATGCCCATTTGGCAAAATAAGTATATATTATGCCTATCGGCAAAACAGTATTATTATCAGGACGGTCCTCTGCGATGCTCTGTACGAACGTCCGAAGTTTGAAGGAGGCCATAAAATGGAAAAGATCCAGGCTTTTGTTAGTGAGCAGCTTAAGACCGAAGTTCCCAAGTTCGGTATCGGCGACGGCGTAAAGGTTTACGTCAGAATCGTCGAGGGTGAGAAGGAAAGAACCCAGATGTTCGAGGGTACCGTTATTGCCAGACACGGCGGCGGCATCTCCGAGACCTTTACTGTAAGACGTGTTTCTTACGGTGTAGGCGTTGAGAAGACCTTCCCCCTTCATTCT
>SVTZ01000001.1 GCA_015063525.1 Oscillospiraceae bacterium | reverse complement strand
ATCAACGCCGGTCTCTTTACCTACCCCACCCTTATGGCGTCTGATATCCTTCTCTACCAAACCGACGTCGTTCCCGTTGGAATCGACCAGAAGCAGCACCTTGAGCTGGCACGCGATATAGCTATGAGATTTAACCAGATATACGGCCCCACATTCACCATTCCCGAAGGATATATGTCTACCGACACGATGAAGATCATGTCGCTGGCAGAGCCGACCGCTAAGATGTCGAAATCCGACGAGAACCAGAACGCAGTCGTCTATATCCTTGACTCCAAGGATGACGTTATGCGTAAGTTCAAGAAGGCAGTCACAGATTCGGAGGCCTGCGTAAGGTATTCCGAGGACAAGCCCGGCGTATCCAACCTTATGACTATCTACCGCGCCTTCACAGGAAAGACCTTCCAGGAGATCGAGAGGGAATTTGACGGCAAGGGATACGGCGACTTCAAGATGGCGGTTGGCGAGGCGTGCGCCGACGGTCTTGCTCCCGTAAGAGATGAGTTTTCCCGTCTTATGGCAGACAAGGCGCATCTTGAAGCGGTTATGAAGGCGGGTGCTGACGAAGCTGCTTACTATGCTCGCAAAACCATGTCTAAAGTCAGAAGAAAGATAGGTTTTGTAAACTAAACATTACAAATTAACAGAAAAGGCGATTGTTTATGCACGAAAAACAGTGATAGGCAGTCGCTTTTATAAAAGGATTTTTATGAGATACATACTTGCATCAAAGTCACCGCGAAGGCGGGAATTACTCTCGGAGATAATAAAGGATTTTGAAATTATAACAAAAGAGGTGGAGGAAAGCCTGCCCTCAGATATCCACCCCAGAGAGGGTGTTGAACTTCTTGCCGTCAAAAAGGGAGAGGCCGTGGCGGAAGAGGCGGGGGAAGATTCTCTTGTAATATCCTCGGACACGCTTGTCGAACTTGATGGCGTTCCGCTTGGAAAGCCCAAAGACGAGAATGACGCCGTGAGAATGCTGACTTCGCTTTCCGGCAAGGCACACAACGTACATACGGGCGTTGCGGTGCATTATCGTGGCAAGGTTTTCAGCGGAGTTGCGACAACCGCGGTGTATTTCAGAGAGATGAGTCGCGATGAGATAGTCGAATACGTCAAAAGCGGAGATCCTATGGACAAAGCGGGCGCTTACGGTATACAAAGCGGCGGAGGAAAATTCGTTGAGAAATACGACGGCGACTACGATACAGTAGTCGGACTTTCGGTCTCGATGACAAGAAGGCTCATTGACGAGGCAAAAAATGACTAAAGCGGAAAAGAAAAAACGCCTTTCTCTCATAGTAGAAAGGCTTAAGGAAATATACCCCGAGGCCGAGTGCGCACTGCACTACGGCGGCGACCCTTGGAAGCTACTGGTTATGGGCAGACTTTCGGCACAATGCACCGATGCGAGGGTCAATATCGTATGCGAAGAGCTTTTTAAAAGATTTCCTGACGCCGAGTCGATGGCAAACGGCGATATCAGGGAGATAGAGGAGATAATCAAGCCCTGCGGTCTCTACCGAATGAAGGCCGATAACATTAAGGCGGCAAGCGAGATGCTAATAACCGACTTTGGCGGCAGCCTTCCCGACAATATGGATGATCTCTTAAAGCTTCCCGGCGTGGGAAGAAAGATTGCTAATCTCCTGCTCGGCGACGTTTTCGGCAAGGAGGCGATCGTCTGCGACACGCACTGCATACGCATCTGCGGAAGGCTGGGAATGTATCCCGAAAAGGAAAAAGACCCTACGAAAATCGAGAAAATTTTACGCGAGCTTATCTACCTTAAGGAAGGCAGCGACTTTTGCCACAGGATCGTCCTTTTTGGCAGAGAGACCTGCACCGCAAGATCGCCTATGTGCGAGGATTGTCCCCTTGCCGACCTTTGCTTAAAGAGAGAAAAAGAAAATGGAAAAAGTTAAAATTACACTCCCCATCATCGTCGAGGGAAGATACGACAAAAGCGCGATTTCCGGCTTCGTTGATGCAACGATAATCACCACCGAAGGCTTTTCGATATTCAACAACAAGGAAAAACAAGCGCTTCTGCGCCGTATCGCAAAGGACGGTGTAATAGTCCTCACCGACTCAGACGGTGGTGGAAAGCAGATACGGAAATTTCTCTCGGGAATTCTTCCCGAGGGGAGCATACATAACCTTTATATCCCGAAAATTGCCGGAAAGGAATCGCGCAAGAGAAAACCGTCAGCAAGCGGAAACCTCGGTGTTGAGGGAATGGAAAAGGACGTGATTTTAAGACTGCTCGCACCCTTTGTTGACGGTGAAAACGCCCCAAAAAACAGCAAGATGCTAACTAAAGTTGACTTTTTTGAGGATAAATTGACCGGTTATCCAAATTCATCGGAGCGACGACGTGCACTCTGCCGCGAATGCGACCTGCCCGAGGATATGACACCAAACGCCTTGCTGGAGGCTATGAATCTACTCTACGGATACGAGGAATATAAAGATCTTGTTAAAAAACTTTTCGAATAAAAAGAGCCCCGGGCACACCTACCATAAAGCATGTTTTGACCCGCTGAGAATACAACAGGAGTACGAGTGTATGTTCGTACTCCTTTTCACACAACTTGCCCTGCGTGGTGTATGAGGAGTTACCTTGTAGTTAAGAACATCCCATCTGTCAGCCCTCAGCTGCCACCTTACCCCGCCGAGGAAGGCTTTTTTTAGTGAGTCGCAAAACTCATCTGCTTTTTCTGACAACCACTGCTTTTGTGGACTCAACAAGCTCAGTTATTTAATCGGATTATCGTTATATAAATATTTGTAGTTGGAACTCGTATCTTTAACGATGTATCCGCTTTTATACATATCATCAATAATTTTTTTTGCTCGACTATAGCTAATTTTTAGTTTTCGTTGCAAAACAGATGTAGAAACCACTTGATCTTCTTGCACGATCTTAATTGCTTGGGATATAACGAGATCGGCAGATTCGTTAGTAGCAGTTGATGTGGTTAAGCATTTGCTCACTAATAAATCGTCAATAGAAACTTCAAAAAAGTGCGCCAACACTGGAATAAGTTCAATGTCTGGACAACATTTTCCAGATTCCCATTTTGATACCGCTTGATTTGATATATTGAGTTCCTTTGCAAGTTCGTCTTGTGTTAGTCCTTTTTTCTTTCGCAAAAAGGTAATGTTTTCACCTATTCTTATGGACATCATATTATCCTTTCTCAATAAATTTATTTGTAGCTACATTTGAATTATATCATTATCAGGAAAAAAATACAATGACGCATTGGTTTGATTTATAGTTTTTTATCCAACTTCTGGTTGGATAAAATCCAAAAGGCGCACCTGCTTTATCGCAGGTACGCCAAAGGGCTCTTTTTTAAAGTTTTGTCTCGACATAAGGCTCAAGGATGAGTCTATCGTCAAAGTCGAATTCGTCAGGGGTTTTGTTGTCGGTCAGGCCGTAGTGGGTGGGAACAGCGCACTTTGCGCCAATTTCATAAGCAAAGTCGGCGGCATCGCGTGCGTTCATATTGTTTCCGCGACCGTTAATGGGAAGAAAGGCGTAGTCAACTCCGTCAGGCGCAAGGTCAAGCACGTCGTCGATAACCTCGTAGTTATAAAGTGTATCACCGCTGACGTAGAAGGTCTGCTTTCCGTCGTCTATGATAAAGCCAACCGCACTTCTGTCGCTATGCTCTGCGTGTACCGAGTAGAAGGTATTACCGTTTTCGCTCCATACCGAGTGGGGTGCTAAAAGCACCAAATTATGATCCTTGCAAACCGGCAAAAGCTTATTATAAGCCAACTCGCTGACCAGGAAAACAATCTCCTTCGTGCTGTTTTCAAGAATTTTCTCTATCGTCTTAAGATCAAGATGGTCGATATGATCGTGTGTAATAAGAACAACATCCGGATCCGCCTTAAAGTAGCTCTCGTCCGCGGGAATTCTGCGGCTCTTTTCGGGCTTTACTTGACCGAGACTGTCGGTAAGATATGGGTCGATCATTATTTTTATTCTGCTGTTTTCAAACAAAAATCCATTCTGTGTAAGCCAGGTTACCTTCATTTTTTCAGTTTTCCTTCCTTTATATTATAATATATAATAGGCGGCGCTCAGTAAAGCAGTATAAACGCGCCAATAAGCGAGCTAATAACACCAATCAGAGCACCCGCAACAACGTCTCTTATAAAGTGTATGCCGAGAAGCACTCTTGATACACACATTATTATTCCAAGAACAAGAGTCACAGCACCGATAAGAGGATGAACGAACAGACAAAGCGTACCTATTGCAAAAATCGAAAAGGCGTGACGGCTAGGGAAGGAGCTTCCCTTTTTCTGCTTTGGCAGAGTGTCATAGAAATCGTAAACATCATAGGGGCGCGGAGAATTTATCAGCCTTCTGACCAGGCTTACAATCAAAAAGGGTACGCCGAGTGTAACAAGAAAGCCAACAAGAGAGATTAGGGATATTTCAAAAAATACGAGAAAAAGGTATAAGAACACAAAAACGCACATTACCGTTGCCAAATATCCGAACCATTTCAGGATAAAAGTCGTTTTATACGAGCCGTTTATTTCTCTCAGCAGTTTTTCGCACTTGGAGGTCATCACACGTCACTCCTTTTCCTTCTTGTACAAACATTATTACACAAAATAAGAGCAAAGTCAAGTTTTTTATAAGTTATTTTTCTTCACAGTTTGTTTTCTTGACATTTTTTTGCCTTTATGATATAGTAATATATTGTACGATAACATTTGTATGAAAGGATAAAAATGAAATCCAATAATATAAAGATCATAGAAAAGGAATATCTACAAGGGCTTACAGAATCACAGATAAAAGAACAGATTGCTCTCGGCAACATTAATAAGGTCAAGGAAAAGACCGGTAAAAGCTATCTTAAAATTATTACCGATAATCTTTTCACATTCTTTAACTTCGTTTGGGCAATCGTTGCTGTTGTGCTTATCGCATTTAACAGCCCGACTAACCTCACCTTTTTAGCCGTTATAATCCCCAACGTGCTTATCGCCATAATCCAGGAGATCCGCGCTAAAAAGACGGTCGAAAAGCTTTCGGTTACCACAGAGCCAAAAGCTACCGTTATCCGTGACGGTGAGGAGAGAGAGATTGATGTGTCCGAAATCGTTCTTGGTGACGTTATAAAGATAGAGCTTGGCAAGCAGGTTCCTTCAGACGCGGTTGTAATCTCCGGATACGCCGAGGCAAACGAGAGTATGCTTACCGGCGAGAGCGACGCCATAAGAAAGCAGGAAAACGACGTTGTCCTTGCGGGCAGCTTTATCGTAAGCGGCAGTATTTTTGCAAGAGTTATCCGCGTTGGTGCTGAAAACTACGTTCATAAGATAGAGAAGGCGGCAAAAGGCTTTAAGGCGCCTGCCTCCAATCTCTTCCGCGATCTTAATAATCTTATAAAATACATCGGTATCTTTATGGTGCCTATGACCGCAGCGATGCTCATCGCCAACTACTTTGCCTACTCCGGTGATATTAACACAGCGGTTATCAAGACCTGCGGTTCGGTTATCGGTATGATCCCCGCAGGATGCTATCTTCTCGTAACTCTTACTCTTACGCTCAGCGTTATCAAGCTATCAAAAAAGCAGACTCTCGTGCAGGATATGTATTCCATCGAGATGCTTGCCTCTGCAGATGTGCTTTGCCTTGACAAGACAGGTACTATCACCGATGGAACTATGTGCGTAAGCGACGTCATATCTCTTGACGGAAGCTCGGATGGCGAGATACGTCGAATTATGGCTCTGGTTGAAGGCTCGGAGGAGAGCCTAAACAACACCTCAAGAGCACTTATCGAGTATTTCGGCAGAACAGAAAGCCAAGTTATAGACAAGATTCCCTTCTCGTCGGCAAGAAAATACTCCGCTGTCGCCCTTGAAGGCAACGAAATATACGCCGTCGGCGCACCTCACTTTGTTCCCTGCCCCGTATCGTGCGAGCTTGAGGATCAGATTGCTCTGCGCGCAAAAAAAGGCGAGCGCGTTCTCCTGCTTGTCAGACTTGCAAGTCTTGACTCGGTCGGTGAAGTCATTGCAATGATCGCTATTTCCGACAGAATTCGTCCTGGTGCTAAGGAGACTATATCCAATTTCCAAAATCAGGACGTTACCATAAAGATTATTTCTGGCGACCATGCGGCTACCGTATCTAACATTGCGTCAAGGGTTGGGGTCAAAAATGCTGATAAGTACATCTCCTGCGAAAATCTAAGCGACGAGGAGCTTTCTGCCGCAGCAGATGAATACACCGTCTTTGGCCGCGTCACCCCGGAGCAAAAGGTACTGCTTGTGAGAACCCTGAAGGATCGGGGTCACACTGTGGCAATGACCGGCGACGGTGTAAACGATACTCTCGCACTTAAGGAGTCCAACTGCGCTATAGCTATGGCCGACGGCAGCGAGGTTGCGAGAGGTGTTTCGCAGATAGTTCTCTTAAACTCCGACTTCTCTACCCTTCCCGACGTTGTGCGCGAGGGCCGCAGATGTATCAACAACGTACGTGGCTCAGCGGTGCTATTCCTTATGAAGACGGTGTTCACTATCTGTCTTTCGCTCTTTGCGGTGTTTACCGTGTCGGGCTATCCCTTTGAGCCGAAGCAGTTTATGCTGCTCGAGATGTTCATTATCGGCGGCGCATCCTTCCTTCTTGCGCTGGAGCCGAACAACAAGCGAATTGAGGGATCATTCCTTCGTACCGTTATGATACGCAGTATACCGAATGCCATGGTAATGTTCATTCCTGTGTTGCTTCTTATGCTACTTCACAGATTCGGGCTTATAGACATAAGCGATCTGTCACGAAATTCTATCGCTATGATCATTGTCACTCTGGTGGGCTTTATTAACCTTCTCTCGCTCTGCCGCCCCTTCACAAAGTGGCGCGTTGGAGTCTGCTTGATAGTCGGCGTAGGACTGCTGTCAGTCAGTCTCGTCAGCATATTTTTGCTCAGAGATCTACTCTTCTTCCTGCCTGCATTTGATAACCTTATCTTGCTTCTCGGGATGATCGGAATAAGCATTTCGCTAGCTCTCATTCTTCAGCTCTTTCTTCCAAATATGGAGGCCTGGGTAAATAAAATGGCAGGAAAAATAGAAAATCGAAAAAGAAATAAAAAATAACTGCTTTTTCGCTTGAGAAAAAGAAAAATAACATATTCTTTATATTTTTTAGAGAAAAATTCAGATTTTTTCAAACTTTTTCATTATTTTTTCGTTTTTTAAAGATAAAATCAAAACTTTTTATAAAAAAAGCCTCTCGCAGACAAATTTTTGCGAGAGGCTTTTCGTAAACTTTAGTTTACGATATTTATTTAGCTGCAATATCCTTAATTACCTCACCGGCAAGGATCAAACCCATCACTGAAGGCACGAATGAAAGACTTCCCGGAACACGTTTTTTCACTCCGTCGGATACCTCGGGAGGAACTGCGGGAGGTTCTTTTGAGTAAACCACCTTTAGGTGATTTATCCCCTTCTTACGCAGTGCAATTCGCACCGCACGGGCGAGAGGACAAACTGTAGTTTTCGAAATATCCGAAACCTCAAACAGTGTGGGGTCAAGCTTGTTTCCTGCGCCCATTGCAGAGATTATTTTCGTCTGCGCGGCGTGTGCAAAAGCGATAAGCTCCACCTTTGCCGAGAGAGAATCAATGGCGTCGATGACGTAATCAAAAGTCTTAAAGTCGATCTCGTCCTTAGTGCTTTCGTCAAAGAAAAGATTATAACAAACAACTTTGCAATCGGGATTAATGGAAAGAATACGATCCCGCATTGCCTCGGTCTTATATCTGCCGACGGTGTCGTGAGTAGCTATTATCTGTCTATTGATATTGGATATCGAAACCTTGTCCGAGTCGATAAGGTGTATCTCACCCATTCCTGCTCTGGCAAGTGCTTCGGTAGCATATCCGCCTACTCCGCCTACTCCGAAGACGGCAACCTTAGCCGCCGAAAGTCTTTCTACTCCTTCGATACCGAGAAGCATCTCGGTGCGTGAATTCTGTTCGTTCATTTTAAGATCCTTCTCCTTTTGTAGGTTTATTTTCCAAGATAGATAAGCAGCACGCTGATATCCGCAGGGTTTACTCCGCTGATACGCGAAGCCTGGCCTATACTCATAGGGCGTATTTTAGAAAGCTTCTCTGCCGACTCCTGCTTCAGTCCAACTATTTTAGTGTAATCGATATCCGCAGGGATTTTCTTGTTTTCCAACTTTTTCTGTCTTTCAACCTCGGAAAGCTCTCGCTTGATATAGCCCTGGTATTTCACCTGGATTTCCGCCGTTCTCACTACCGCCGACGGAAGGCTTGGACGATCATCATCAATTTCCGAAAGTGCCGAATAGGACAACTCCGGTCGGCGAAGAAGCTCGGAGAGCTTTATTCCGGTAGTTATCTCGGCAGATCCAAGCGCACGCAGAAATGCATTATTTCTCTCAGATGGTGAAATTACGGTTTTCTCAAGCCTCTTTATCTCTTCCTCGATCATTTTCTTCTTATCAAGGAAGGCAGTGTAGCGGTTTTCACTTATAAGACCAACCTCGTGACCGATCTCCGTCAGGCGAAGATCAGCGTTATCTTGTCTAAGCAGCAGTCTGTACTCGCTTCTTGATGTCATTATACGGTAAGGCTCTTTTGCACCTTTAGTTACAAGATCGTCGATAAGAGTACCGATATATGATGAAGAACGCGATAAAATCATCGGCTCCCTGCCACACTCGGCAAGGGCGGCATTAATTCCCGCTACTAGTCCCTGTGCAGCTGCCTCCTCATAACCCGAGGTGCCGTTGAACTGTCCCGCGCCGTAAAGGCCGCCGACCGCCTTAAATTCAAGAGTCGGATACATCTCGGTGGGATCGGCGCAATCGTACTCAATAGCGTAGGCATAGCGCATTATCTCAGCGTTCTCAAATCCGGGAAGACTCTTTAGCATCTGATACTGAATATCTGTAGGCATCGAGGTTGAAAAGCCCTGAATATAAAGCTCATCGGTATCAAGGCCGCAGGGCTCGACAAACAGCTGATGCCTTTCCTTATCCGCAAAACGCACAAGCTTAGTCTCAATAGAAGGACAGTAACGAGGCCCTTCGCCGGTGATATTGCCAGAGTACATTGCCGATCTTTCAAGGTTTGTGAGAATTATTTCGTGGGTATTCTTATTTGTATAAACTATGTGGCAGGTTGCGAGATTGACCTCGCTTGCCGCCTTTTTCTCGGTTCTGACCGAGTATGGAACAGGCTCGCTTTCGCCCTCCTGAAGCTCAAGACCCGACAAAACCACCGAACGGCGGTGAACACGCGCAGGAGTTCCGGTTTTGAAACGCTGAAGAGTAAGGCCAAGCCTTCTTAGATTATCCGAGAGACCCTTCGCAGGCATGAGTCCGTCAGGACCCGCAGAGAGCACCTTATCGCCGACAAAGACTTGACTTTCAAGGAAAGTACCGGTCGCGATAATGACACGGCTTGTCTGCCAGATCTCACCAAGAGAGGTAATTACTCCGTTAACACACTGCTTTCCCTCGCGCTCCTCGGTTGTAATGTCAACGATCTCAGCCTGAACGAGACGGAGATTTTTCTCGGCCTCGAGAGTTTTCTTCATCTGCTTTTTATATTCGGAGCGATCAGCCTGCACTCTCTTCGAGTGAACGGCCGCGCCTTTACCGAGATTAAGCGTGCGCGACTGTATGGTTGCGATATCGGCGACATAGCCCATCTCACCGCCCAAGGCGTCGATCTCAAAAACAAGATGTCCCTTTGCACTTCCTCCGATAGAGGGGTTGCAGGGCATATTTCCAACCGCATCAAGGTTGGTGGTGAAAAGCACCGTGTCAATACCCATTCTCGCAGAGGCAAGGGCGGCTTCAATACCTGCATGGCCTGCGCCGATAACGGCAACTTTTGTTTTTAGCTCCATTTTTCCAACCTTTCTATATTATTATTCATACTTTAGTTTACTTTTCGGCTACTTAACCCATTTTTTTAAAAGCTTACCGTCTCCACATTCGTTACTTTACCAGAGGAGGTATCAAGAGTAAATATCGCTCCGTTAGCAATGCAAGGACCACTTGAAGCCTTAAAACTATAAGGAAGATTACTTCTCATTCGCATTACTACAGTCTCGGAATCCATACCGAGAATACCATCGCTCTCTCCGCACATACCAAGGTCGGTAATGTATCCAGTACCCTTTGGCAAGGAACGGGCATCAGCAGTCTGTACGTGGGTGTGAGTACCAAAAACAATATTTATACGGCCGTCGTAGGCATAGCCTACGGCCATTTTTTCACCCGTAGCCTCGGCGTGAATATCGAGCACGGCAAAATCGTACTGACCCTCTGCCTCCGAAAGCGCACGGTCGATATAAGTAAACGGCGAGTCGAGAATAGGGTCAATATGCACCCTGCCCATAGCGTTAATAACAAGAATACGGTAGCCGCAGGCGTCGAGAATAGTATATCCTTTGCCCGGCGCACCGTCACCGAAATTTATCGGACGAAGTATCTCGCGGCTGTCATCAAGAAAGGTGTATGCGCGCTTATTGCGAAGGGTATGGTTTCCGCCGGTAATGCAGTCAGCTCCTGAGCGAAGCAGAACCTCGGCAAGCTCGGGCGAAATCCCCGTGATAAAGGAGGCGTTCTCGCCGTTTACCACGCAGAAGTCAATTTTGTTTTTCTCTCTGAATTTCCAAAGATTTCTTTTGAGATGCTCAACCCCCGCAGGGCTTGTAACATCTCCTATTGCAAGAATTTTCATTAATTTATCTTTCTATTCGGGTCTGTTCCCCAACGTCATTTTGAATTTTTTAGGGGCTATCACGCTTTGTGAAAGCCCCTTTTTTATGAAATTTGTGTTATAATAACTTTGCGAAATTATAACTTAAATTTTGAGAATTTTTTTGTTATTTAGCGTAATCGACGTGTCTTGATTCTCTTATGACACTAACCTTAATCTGTCCGGGATAATCAAGCTCGCTTTCGATCTTCTTGGCAATATCTCTTGCAAGGATCTTCATCTTGTCGTCGGAGACAACCTCGGGCTTAACCATAATTCTGACCTCACGGCCTGCCTGAATTGCAAAAGTCTTTTCAACGCCGTCGAAGTCGCCTGCAACCTCCTCAAGCTTCTGAAGTCTCTTGATGTAGTTCTCAACGTCCTCGCGACGCGCGCCGGGACGTGCCGCGCTGATAGCGTCTGCTGCCTGAATGATGAAATCAAGGGCACTCTTAGGCTCAACATCGTTATGATGAGCCTCGATAGCGTGTATAATATCCTTGTTCTCGCGGTATTTAGTAGCGATCTCAACACCGAGCTGAACGTGAGAGCCGTCAACCTCGGCGGTCATAGCCTTACCAATATCGTGGAGAAGACCTGCTCTGCGGGCCTGAGTTACGTCAACGCCCATCTCTTCAGCCATAACGCCTGCCAGCATCGAAACCTCAATGGAGTGACGAAGCGCGTTCTGACCGTAAGAGGTACGGTACTTCATACGGCCGAGCAGCTTAATAAGCTCGGGATGTAGTCCGTGAACTCCGGTCTCGAAGATAGCCTTCTCGCCGGCCTTTTTGATCTCAATATCAACGTCGCGTCGCGCCTTCTCAACCATCTCCTCAATTCTTGCGGGATGGATACGGCCGTCGCTGATAAGCTTCTCAAGAGCGATACGGGCGATCTCACGTCTGACAGGATCAAAGCCTGAAACGGTGATAACGTCGGGAGTATCGTCAATAATAAGCTCAACACCGGTAAGATTCTCGATAGTACGGATATTTCTACCCTCTCTACCGATGATCCTACCCTTCATCTCATCGCCGGGGATCTGAACGACAGAGATAGCGATCTCGCTGACGTGGTCTGCAGCGAAGCGCTGAATTGCGAGGGAGAGAATGTCCTTAGCCTTAGTGTCTGCCTCGTCCTTAAACTTCTCCTCGTATTCTGCGATCTTAAGGGCTGTTTCGTGCTGCATCTCGGAGTCAAGGCGATGTACAAGCTCTGCCTTAGCCTCCTCGCTGGTAAGACCTGCGATTTTTTCAAGCATTGCAAGCTGCCCTTGAAGGGTCTTGCTTACCTCTTCCTTGATCTTGTCGGCATCAGCAAGCTTTTGAGCAAGATTTGCCTCCTTTTTCTCGATCTTATCAAGCTTCGCGTCAAGGGCTTCTTCCTTTTGAGCAATACGATGCTCCTGACGGTTTACTTCCTTACGACGCTCGTTGATCTCTTTGTCAGATTCCTTCTTAAGCTGGAAGATTTCTTCCTTTGCGGAAATTATAGACTCTTTCTTTGCGTTTTCTGCATTCTTAATAGCATCCTCGAGGATCTTCTTAGCCTGCTCTTCAGCAGATCCGATCTTTTTCTCAGCGGAAGCCTTGCGAAGAATAAATCCAATCGCTACACCGGAAGCGAGAGCGACAATCATCAAAACTATTGCAAGTATGAGATTTATTTCCAATTTGCACCTCCTTCTGATTACTTTTTTGTAATCTATATCTCGTAAGATTAATTTTTTAAATATGGCACGCCTGCGTACAAGCACACTCATACAGATATTATTATATAATATATTTTTAGTAAAGTCAAGGAAAAATTTATTAAAACTGCTTTTGTTGCGTAAAATTTAAGTAGATAAAGATAATAAACCTCAAAAAATCGGCTATTTTTTCTTACTTACGGTTGATGTTTGTATCTCATTTTAGCACTTAACCTTCACTTTTGCCGAATGTTAACAAAAAGTTCATAAAATAATCAATAAAAGTTCTTGACTTAGACCCAAAAATCGGGTATAGTATATATGCTTTTGTTAGCACTCTGATACTTCAAGTGCTAAAATTCGAGTAGAAAGAGGTAAACGCATGGACGATTCACGACTTACACCGCGAAAAATGCAAATACTTAAAGCAATAGTTGACGCTCATATTGCAGGCGGTGAGCCGGTCGGCTCAAAATATCTCTCTCAGGATGTAAAGATCTCCTGCTCCCCTGCCACGATTCGTAACGAGATGGCTGAGCTTGAGGAAATGGGTTATCTGCTTCAGCCTCATACCTCAGCGGGACGCGTTCCCTCCGAGCTTGGTTACAGATACTACGTTGACGCGCTTGTTCGTCAGTACGCCGACACAAGATCGGAGATAGATGAGATAAACGAAACCCTGCGTTACAAGCTTACCGAGATGGACGAGATACTGGCTGAGGTCTCAAGGCTTGCATCCTCCTTCACGGATTACACCGGAATAGCCTTTAAGCCGGGAAGCACAAAGGTAAGAATTGTTCAGTTCAAGAGCGTTCTCCTTTCGCAGAGAGATTTCCTTTTGGTAATGACATTTGAAGGTGATATTGTCAAGACTAAGACAATACACCTGCCCTTTACTCTTACCGAAGACACCCTGCGTAGGTTCACCGAGGCGCTAAATATATATATCATTAATCAGACCAGCGACAGCATAACGATGCCCACGATTATGAAGCTCGAAGCAATTATGGGATCGGCGGGCGCTATGGTACATCCCTCTGTAAAGGCGATTTACGAGACGATGAACGAGCTTGACACGGCAGATGTGAAGCTCGAGGGAATAACCAAACTCCTTAAATATCCCGAGTATTCTGACATATCCGACTTCAGAAATCTTATGGGAATGCTTGAGGAAAAGGAGAAATTCCTCGACGTTATCTCCCGCGAGACCTCCGATGGCAGCGATATTCACGTTTATATCGGAACAGAGGATGAATCCGACGCTATGAGAAACACAGCACTTATATTCAAAAATTTAAATATAGGTGGAAAACAGCTGGCCGTAGGCGTTATCGGACCTAAACGAATGAATTATTCCAAGGTTATTGAGATGCTTAACGGGCTTGCAAGCGGCATTGACCGCATATTTGGCGAGACGGCGCTGCCACCGGGACATGATGAAAATGACTTTTAATTCGAAAGGATATTTTTAATGGAAGAAAACAAGAATATTCCCGAGACCGCTGAGGAGGCGGTAACGCAGGATAAGAAAGAAAAGAAGATCTTCAAACAGGACAAAAAGCTGCTTGCGGAAATCGAGGAGCTCAAGGCATCTATCGCTGTAATGGAGGATAAATATCTTCGTATGGCGGCAGAGTACGACAACTTCAGACGCCGTTCGAGAGAGGAAAAGGATGCAATCTATGAGACGGCAATGGCCGACACGGTAAGAGAGCTTCTTCCTATCATCGACAATCTTGATCGCGCGGCAGGCTATGCCGATGGCGATAAGGTTATTGAAGGACTTATTCTCACAGCAAAGACAACCGTCAGCGTTTTCGAAAAACTTGGCGTTGAGGAATTCGGCAAGGTTGGAGAGACCTTTGACCCAAATATCCATAACGCGGTATTTCACATTGAGGATGAAGCACTGGGCGAAGGTGAGATCGTTGAGGTATTCCAGAAGGGATACAAAAAAGGTAAGCACATAATTCGTTTTGCTATGGTAAAAACCGCAAATTAAGAGATATTTGCTAACTAACCTTTACAAATAATAAAAACATCTATATAATTTGGAGGAAAAATTAATTATGGGAAAAATTATTGGAATTGATTTGGGTACTACCAACTCCTGCGTAGCAGTTTTTGAGGGTGGCGAGCCCATCGTTATTACAAACCCCGAGGGAGCGAGAACAACTCCTTCCGTAGTTGCATTCACCAAGGCCGGCGAAAGACTCGTTGGTCAGGTTGCAAAGCGTCAGGCAGTTACTAATCCTGACAAGACCGTAAGCTCTATCAAGAGAGATATGGGCTCTGATACAAAGGTAAATATTGACGGTAAGAGCTACACTCCTCAGGAGATCTCGGCTATGATCCTTCAGAAGCTTAAGGCAGATGCTGAGGCTTATCTCGGCACCAAGGTTACCGAGGCTGTTATCACCGTTCCTGCATACTTCACCGATGCACAGCGTCAGGCAACAAAGGACGCGGGTAAGATCGCAGGCCTTGAGGTTAAAAGAATTATCAACGAGCCTACCGCAGCAGCTCTCGCATACGGTATGGATAAGGAAGAAAGCCAGAAGATAATGGTATTCGACCTTGGCGGCGGTACCTTCGACGTTTCTCTTCTCGATATTTCCGACGGAGTTTTCGAGGTTCTTGCTACCGCAGGTAACAACCGTCTCGGCGGTGATGACTTCGACGAGAGAATCGTTAACTGGATGGCTGACACCTTCGCAAAGGAAAATGGCGGCATCGACCTCCGCAAGGATAAGATGGCGGCACAGAGACTTAAGGATGCGGCTGAGAAGGCAAAAATTGAACTTTCCGGCGTAATGTCCTCGAACATTTCTCTTCCCTTCATTACAGCGGACGCATCCGGCCCCAAGCACTTTGAGGCAACTCTTACCAGAGCTAAGTTTGACGAGCTTACCCACGACCTCGTTGAGGCTACTATGATTCCTACTAAGAAGGTTCTTACCGACTCCGGTCTTTCTGCAAGCCAGGTTTCTAAGGTTCTTCTCGTCGGCGGTTCTACCAGAATACCCGCAGTTCAGGAAGCAGTTAAGAAGTTCATGGGCAAGGATCCCTTTAAGGGCATCAATCCCGATGAGTGCGTAGCTATCGGCGCAGCAATTCAGGGCGGTGTTCTCGGCGGCGACGTTAAGGACGTTCTTCTTCTCGACGTTACTCCCCTTTCTCTCGGTATCGAGACTCTCGGCGGTGTATTCAACAAGATTATCGAAAGAAACACCACCATTCCTGTAAGAAAGAGCCAGGTTTATTCCACTGCAGCAGACGGACAGAGCTCGGTTGAGATTCACGTTCTTCAGGGTGAGAGAGAAATGGCGGCAGGCAACACTACTCTCGGCAGGTTTATTCTTGACGGTATTCCCGCAGCTCCCCGCGGTGTTCCTCAGATCGAGGTTACCTTTGATATCGACGCTAACGGTATCGTAAACGTTACCGCTAAGGACAGAGGAACCGGCAAGGAACAGCATATTACCATCACATCCTCCACTAATATGTCTAAAGAGGATATCGACAAGGCAGTTCACGAGGCGGAGAGATTTGCCGAAGAGGACAAGAAGCAGAAGGAAGCTGTTGAAGTTAAGAACATGGCCGAAAACACCATCTTCCAGACCGAGAAGACTATGAACGAGCTTGGCGATAAGATCACCGATAGCGACAAAGCACCCGTAAACGATGCAATTGCAAAGCTTAAGGAGACTATAAACAGCGGCAACACCGATGCAATCAAGGCCGATACCGAGGCTCTTCAGAAGGCATTCTACCCCATTGCTGAGAAGATCTACAAAGAACAGGCTGCTCAAAACTCCGCAAGCGGCGAGGGCGGCGCGCAGGGTGCCGACGGCAACTACTACGACGCAGGCTTTGAGGATAAAACTAACGGCTAATTATGGCTGAAAATACTAGGGCGAACTTTCGGGCTCGCCCTAAATAATCTTTATTGTAACTATAAAAAATAGACTGATTTGTAAACCTTTATTTACATTTGAGTATAAAAATCGATAAAAAAGGTATAACAATGGCAGAAAATAAAAGAGATTATTATGAGGTTCTCGGTGTGCAAAAGGGCGCCGGCGAGGACGAGATAAAAAAAGCCTACCGTACTCTTGCAAAGAAATATCATCCTGATATGAATCCCGGAGACAAGGAAGCTGAGGTAAGATTCAAAGAGGTGAACGAAGCTTACGCAGTTCTTTCAGACTCTGATAAGCGTTCAAAATACGACAGATTCGGACACAATGCTTTTGATCCGGCTTCAGGCGGAGGCGGCTTTGGAGGCTTTAGCGGCGCAGACTTTGATTTCGGTGACATATTCTCATCCTTCTTTGGCGGAGGTTCAACCCAATCTAGAGCAAATATGCCGAGAGAGGGCGACGACGTTGCGACCAGAGTCAACGTAACCTTCGAAGAGGCGGCCTTTGGTTGCAAAAAAGAAGTTAATTTTGCTCGTATTGAAACATGTTCTGACTGTCACGGAAGCGGGGCTGAGCACGAGGGTGATATCGAGAAGTGCCCCGAATGTCGCGGCACCGGCCGTGTCAGCGTAAGACAGCAGACCATGCTCGGTTATATGCAGACTCAACGAAGCTGTCAGAGATGTGCAGGACGAGGCAAAATTATCAAATCTCCTTGCAAAAACTGTAACGGCAAAGGTCGAATCAGAATTAATAAGAAACTTGAGGTCAATATTCCCTCAGGAATCGATGACAGACAAAACATTATTCTTCGCGGACAAGGTTCAGCAGGACTAAACGGCGGTCCAAACGGTGACCTGATTATCGAGGTGCGAGTCAAGGAGCATAAGATTTTTGAGCGTCAGGGTAACAATATTTACTGTGAAGTGCCTATAAGCTTCACAGAGGCCACTCTCGGCGCTGAAATTGATGTACCTGTGCTTGGAGGCGAGACCGAGAAGTTCAAAATACCCGAGGGTACGCAAAGCGGAACAGATTTTACCCTTAAAAATAAAGGTATTCCGGACATAAACACGAAGAGAAAGGGCGATCTTATCTTTAAGGTTGCAGTCGAAACGCCTAGAAACCTCAATTCTAAGCAAAAGGAGCTTCTTCGTGCCTTTGCTGAGTCAATAGGTGAAAGCAGCAATAAAAAACAACGTCCCTTTAAGAAGTTCTTTAAGTAAAATAACTTCATTTACCATAATTTTACAGACAAATTAAATCATTGATTAAATAAAAAATAACCGATAATTATTATCTTTATTCCCTATTTCATTGGAGCAAAGATTAAATTATCGGTTTTATTTTACATTTTATATTATTTTGTATATTATCTTTAAGATTTCTATATATTAAATCAATTTTACTTTTGTAATGCCCACATCGATCAAATGATCATCGCAAGAATAAATATCAGGATTAATGGTTTTACCATTGGAATATGCAATAGAATATGATGCGTTACTTGGAAAAGGTAAATTATTAGCAACCTGAGACCATTCTACACCAGAAATTATTGCCCAGAAAGATCTGATTACTGCTGCGTGGGCAGAAATAAGTATAGTTTTACCTAGATTTTCATTAGAAATAGATAAAACTTCCTTATAAAAGCGTTGACCACCGTCACATACCGACTCTCCGTTTGGGAATGTAAAGGTGCCAAAACTGTCAATCCACTTTTCATATGCTTCCCTGCCCCATTTTAATATGATATCATCAACTTTCATATTTTCCCATGCACCTACATACAGTTCACGAAGGTTTTTGTTTGTAACAATATTAATATTACGTATTTCTGCATGCGGAATTGCTGTATTGATAGCTCTTTTAAGATCACTTGAATAAATTTTATCTATTTTTTCCTCTTTAAGATAATTTGCAGTAGCTTGAGCCTGAATGTATCCATGCTCTGAAAGATCAAGGTCAGTATGACCTAATATCGTTCTTGTAGCGTTCCCAATGCTCTGTCCGTGGCGTATAAGTATAATTTTAGTTTGTTTATTCATTGATTTGCTTCCATTTAAGTGATTTTACTGATACATTATACACCATATAAAGGTTGTTGTCAATAAATAACTATAAACATTTTAATTAATCGTACTTAGAATAGATAAATTACAGTGTTTCACGTGAAACATTATTGTAGTATATTTTTATTGTTTCACGTGAAACATTTGAGCTAATATTTTTCTACAAATCAAGATGTTTCACGTGAAACAATAAAATATTTAAAAATAGGTAAAAACATTGACAAAAAGGCCTATTTATAGTATAATGTATATGTAATAATAATATTCTAAGTAATAAAAACTAAATCTAGTTTTAATTATATTCTAGAATTTTCATAGATAACGGAGGAAAAAATGGCCAAGGTTGTATCCTTTTCGAATCAAAAAGGCGGAGTTGGAAAAACTACGTCCTGTGTAAATATTTCTGCACAAATTGCAAATAAAGGTAAAAAAGTACTTATGATTGATATGGATCCACAGGGAAATGCTACAAGCGGGCTTGGATTACAAAAGTCAAAGATTAAAAATACCACTTATGATGTGATTATTGGCAGATGTGATATTTCAGACGCTATTATTAAGACAAGATTTAAAAATTTGTCAGTCGTGCCTGCGAATATTGAGCTTGCAGGTGCTGAAATTGAACTTCAAGAGCTTGATGAGACCTTAAATTTCACAAAACTTGCTCTTGATTCTATTAAAAATGATTATGACTATATCTTTATTGATTGTCCCCCCTCCCTTGGTATGCTTACAGTTAAAGCTCTTTCGGTTTCTGATGGCGTAGTAATCCCGATGCAATGCGAATTTTACTCGCTTGAAGGTATGTCACAGCTATTAAATACTGTAAAAAAGATTAAAAATTTATACAATCCCGGTCTCCAGGTAGTTGGAATATTACTTACAATGTATAACGGACGACTTACATTGACAGGTCAGGTTGTTGCAGAGCTTAAAAAATATTATGCGGACAAGCTTTTCAAGGTTCCGATTTCAAGAACTGTAAGAATTTCAGAAGCTCCGGGTTACGGTGAGCCTATCTGCTATCATGATCCTTACGGCAAGGGCTCTCTTGAGTATGCTGCGGTTGCAAAGGAACTTATGCTTCGTATATAATACGGTTTATCTTTTTGTCATAAGTAATTAATTAAACTGAGTATTTACATTGTTTGACAAATATTGGTATATTTTACCATTTAATTACATAAAGTTTTCCACATTAATAATGTTTATATTGTGGAAAAGTTGTTGTTTTACTGTGTTATTTTTATGAATTTGTCTTTTTCTTAGTGTAAAATCCCCTTATTTATCAATGTATTTCGCCTTTATTATTATTTGACGATAACTTTTCAACATCATATTAAAAATCATCTCACAAAAACAAAGGAGTTACATATATGGCAAAGAAAAACAGCGGTCTTGGCAGAGGTCTTGACGCGATATTCCTTGACAACTCTCTTGCAGAGGAATCCTCTCACAGCGAGGACAAAATCTCAAAGCTAAAAATATCTCTGGTTGATCCTAAGCGCGATCAGCCCAGAAAATACTTTGATAAGGAAGCTCTTGAGCAGCTTGCATCCTCTATAGCTGAAAACGGCCTTCTTCAGCCTATTCTCGTACGTGAATACGGTGAGGGTAGATATCAGATCATCGCCGGTGAGCGCCGCTTCAGAGCATCAAAGCTTGCAGGACTTACCGACATTCCCGCTATCGTTCTCGAAAGAGATGATAAAAGAGCCGCGCAGATCGCTCTTATAGAAAATATTCAACGTGAGGATCTTAATCCTCTTGAAGAAGCTATGGCATACAAGTCGCTCGCTGAGGAGTACGATATGACTCAAGAAGAGCTTTCAAGTAAAGTAGGCAAAAGCAGAAGCGCAATTGCAAACACCGTCCGTCTTCTAGATCTACCCGACGAAATTCTTACTCTTGTAGCCTCAAGAGAGCTTAGCGCAGGCCACGCACGCACTCTTCTCGGCGTACAGGACAAAGATAATATGATCCTTCTCGCTCAAAAGGCGGTTGAAGAGGACCTTTCCGTAAGAGCTCTTGAAGAAATGGTTAAGCTTATTAATAAGCCGACAAAGCCGAAGGTAGAAGAAGATGAGCCTCTCCCCTTGGTGGATTACTTCCGCGAGCTTGAACTGAAGGTTCAGACCCACCTTGGCCGTAAGGTAAAGATTGAAGGGAAGGGAAGAAAGAAAACTATTACTCTTTCTTATGAGGACAACGAGGATCTTGACGAAATACTTAGTCTTCTCTGTGGTAAGGATTTCCTTGATCAAATGTAATCGCCCCTCGATAGAGATAACGTAATAATATTCCATACATCGTATAAATAAATAATTATAAATAGTAAAAGACACACGAAGAAGAAATTTAAGCTTTTCGTGTGTTTTTTTATTTATTCGTAATCAATTATTAATAATTTATTTATAATTATTTAATTATATTATGGTATATTGTGTATATAAAACTGAAACGGAAGGTTTTTATGGGATTTTACTACTTTTACGAAGAATACTTCTCGGTAAATCTAAAGGATTACCCTAATATCGGCATTGATCTTGAAATTTCAAAGCTGCTTTTTTATTTCTGTATTGGCGTAATGATTGCCGCTATTGTACTGAATTATAAGCGTGCCTGCACCGTAAGCCTTATCAAAAAGCTTCTAAGATACAACTCAACAGATGAGGAGAGTGCAAAAACATTGGCCGAGCTTAATATAAAAGACATCGGAGCAAAGGTGGCTCTTTCAACCGGACGGATAGAAAGAATGATTGGGATCAGCGATAAAAAGGAATATACTTTTGAAGAATATTCTGCTCTCATTAAGAAAAAAGGCTTTAAGGACGAGAAAATCGACTTTAATAACGCAAAGCTATATATAAAAAAAGAAAGCCTTGAGGAGGCAAAAAAGATAGCAGAGCAAAAATCTCCCACCGTATTAAACACGATTCTTTTCTGTTTATTTCTAATTTCTATCTACGTCTGCATAGCACTTGTGGTTCCTGAAATACTGAACTTGATAAATATGATTCTCTAATAAAAAACGGGTATAATGTAAATATTTATGTACATTATATCCGTTTTATTTTTTTATAGATGTAGATAATGAATATTTTTTGATATCAAGATCAAGTATTTTTATATTTGTTTTTGCGCTATCTTTAATTTTTTTTATTTTTGAGAGACTAGAAAAACCGCCCCCGTCAAGCTTCAGAAGTGATTCAAGAGCAGACCATCTTTCGGTAAAGCCTTCCTCCTTAGCATCGGCAGGAAAAATTTCTATAAAGAAGACGAGGTCATTTTCGATAGTACAGTGGTAATAGCTGATAGGAATAAATTGATTTTCAGTCTTAAATCCTTGAAGAAAACGTCCGTCAAGTTTTTCTGCTCGTTTCTTATCGGTCTCTGTCTGAAGGTCAACGCCTATATCTCCTTCATCCGACAGACTAACAGCAACAGTACCGTCGCTGTGAGATATGCTGATAAATATCTGTTTGTTTCCCGAATGCTTAATAAAGGGCTTACCGAAACTATCTCTGTTGATTTCTACGTCATCAATTCCAAAAAACAGAGAAAGTGAGCAGAGAAGGGTAATGTAAGCGAGCCTGCGTTCAGCTCTTACTTCGTCATTTTTTGTGCTGCTAATATATTCTTGAATATCCTTTGGTAAATCGGGCAGGGGCTGCCGCAATACGCGACAGTCCCTATCTTCTTTATATTTTCCGTCAATTTCTGATAATCGGGAAGAGCATACTATAGAATTATCGGCAGAAATAGGAATATGCACACTCTCGATATTACGGACAAAGTCATGAGAAATTACCGTGTAAATCATACGTCCATTATTACCGGAAGGATCATAGGCTTGCGCTTAGTTTCCTTGTATATAAACTTAGCAAGATCGTCCTTGATCATTCCTTTTATCTGTGTCCAATCGCCGTGTCCCTTTGAAACAGCACGTTCAAGAGATGCTTCGGCAATACTGCGCGCTCTGTTCATAAGCTCTTCCGACTCCTTAACGTAAACGAATCCGCGTGAGACGATATCGGGGCCGGAAAGCACTATTCTTTCCTTCGTATCTACAGTAGCAACTACTACCACAAGTCCGTCCTCCGACAGATGCTTTCTGTCACGAAGAACGACGCTTCCGATATCACCGACTCCCGATCCGTCAACAAGCACCTTACCTGCAGTCTCGGTACCGTTAAATCTCGCTCCCTTACGGTCGATCTCAAGCACCTTACCAATCTCGGAAATAAAAATATTCTGCGATGGAATTCCCATAAACTCGCCAATATCCTTATTAGCGTAGAGATGCCTGTACTCGCCGTGAATAGGCATAAGATATTTTGGCTTAAGAAGCGCCATCATAAGCTTGATCTCTTCGCGGCAGGCGTGGCCCGAAACGTGAACGTCCTCCGTAGAGTCGTTTACCACCTTAACACCATTTTTAACGAGCGCATTGATAATTTTACCTACCAACTTTTCATTACCTGGAATTGCGCTGGATGAGAGGACAACCACATCACCTGAGGAGATCTTCACTCTATCGTGCTCGCTGAAAGCAATGCGATAAAGAGCAGACATAGGCTCGCCTTGGCTTCCCGTAGTGATAAGAGTAATATCCTCCGGACGGTATCTGTTAATATCTCTGATATCAATAAGTACGCCGTCAGGCAGATCTATATATCCAAGCTCTGCCGCCGCGCCGATGACGTTTATCATACTGCGTCCGAGAATAGCAACCTTTCTGCCGTGATTATGACTTGCGTTGATTATCTGCTGAACGCGGTGAACGTTTGAGGAGAAGGTAGTAATAATAAGCCTTTTATCCTCATACTGAGCGAAAATACGTTCAAGTGACGAGCCTACGGTGCGCTCGGAGGCGGTAAATCCTGCTCTCTCAGCGTTGGTTGATTCGCAAAGCATAAGCTCTACGCCCGACTTACCTATCTCACCGATACGTGTAAGATCCATCATTTTGCCGTCTATTGGAGAGACGTCAAGTTTAAAGTCACCCGTGTGGAATACTGTACCTACAGGAGTTTTTAAAGCAATTGCGCATGCGTCTGCGATAGAGTGGTTAACGTGAACAAACTCGGCCTTAAAAACACCGAGATTAATAACGTCGCCTGCTTCTACGGTGTAAAGTTCAGGCTCGAATGGAGGTGGATTTTCATCAAGCTTTCCCTCAATAATACCGAGGGAAAGGCGTGTTCCGTAAATTGGAACATCTATCTGCTGGAGTACATAGGGAACTGCTCCGATGTGATCCTCGTGACCGTGGGTTATGAGAATACCTCTTATCTTGTGAGCGTTTTTCACAAGATATGAAATATCCGGAATAACCAGATCCACGCCGAGCATTTCGTCGTCAGGGAAACCAAGTCCCGCGTCAATAACTACAATATCATCGCCGTATTCAAAGACAGTCATATTCTTACCGATCTCCTGAAGGCCGCCGAGAGATATTACTCTGAGCTTTCCGCTGCTTGCTCCTTTTGTTCTTTCTTTTTTCATATTGTATCCGCTTTAATGGTTATTTTCAAATTTAGTTTCGTAAAATACATTAGTATAAAAATATCAAATAGACGCTAACTGCTATAATCAGCATTGAAAAAGCGCCGAGAAGGAAGGGAAAGAGAAAGCTTTTTTTCTTTTTTCCTCGTTCCCCTCTGATTCTCAGCTCCTTATCCTTGAGGCTTTCTTTAATGATTCTGTTAGCCTCAAAAACCATATCACTTTGGTCAATTTTGGCTTCCTCACCCTTACGGCTTACTACAAAATAAGCCTCATCAAATAGGTGACTGCCGGTGTCCTTTAAGAAAATGACCTTTTTCTGATATCCTCTCACCTAAATTTTCCGCCTTTATCTTTTTTATAATTCTATCCATTTAACGGAAAATATAATCAAAAATATTAAATTTTGATTTTAAAGTATTAAAATAGAGGATATGTAATCATTTATTTTTTTATCTTCTTCCGAAGAGTCTGCCAAAGAAGCTACCCTTCTTATCGCTCTCCTGCTTATCTGCAGAGGAAAGATCATCGAGGTTTATAGAGGTAATCTCGTCAGCTGCGGGAACAGTATCGATCTTAGACTGGGAGGGAGTTGCAGGAGCAGGCTGTGCTACAGGCGCTACCTTAGAAGCAGATGTAGGCTGTACTGCAGGCTTAGTTTCAACCTCAGGAGCAGGCTGTGCTACGGGCGCTACCTTGGGTGCAGATGTAGGCTGTACTGCAGGCTTAGTTTCAACCTCAGGAGCAGGCTTTGATACAGGAACTGCCTTGGGTGCAGGTGTTGCACTAACTTCCTTCTCAACCTTGGGAGCAACCTCCTTTACGGATCTCTTTCTCTTCTTCTTTTCAGGAAGAGGAATGTCATAGTTGTCATCGAGTAGCTCGTCAATTGAAATAGTGAAAAGAATCTTCATCTCAAGAAGCTTAGGTACTTCAGGATAAGACTGTCCGCTTTCCCACTTGTAAACCGCCTGTCTGGAAACACCGACCGCGCTTGCAAATTCATCCTGGGTAAGACCCTTGGACTTTCTGAGAATAACGAGTTTTTCCTTGAATGTCATGGTAAATCCTCCTTACCGCTTGATTTTGCGGATTTATATCTTTATTTTATTTTTTATTTTTTGATTTACTTCCTATTATCAGAAGGATTTTTCTTCTGAATCAAGGATTTCTCTTTCTTTAGCAGGCTCAGCCTTAGGCTCAGACTCAATTTCTTTATCAACTGCCTCGCTCTGCTTTTCTATGTCCTCGCTCTTTTCAAGACGCGCTACGTTATTAATGATGCAGCCTTCGTCGAGCCTCATAAGAATTACTCCGCTTGCAATTCTGGAGTATATATTGATACCCGAGCAACCGGTACGTATTATAGTACCCTCATTGGTTATAAGCATAATATCATCGTCCTCGGAAACCGTAAGTATTGCCGCAAGCTTGCCCGTCTTTTCATTTATATGGTGGCAGGTAACACCCTTACCGCCACGATGCTTCATCTCACGGAAGTCAGAGAAGAGCGTTCTCTTACCCATACCGTTTTCGGTAACAGTAAGCAGCGATCTTTCCTCGTCAACCACACAAACGCCGACAACTACGTCCTCACCTTGAAGGGTAATTCCGCGCACACCTCTTGCTCCTCGTCCCATAGAACGTACGTTGTTCTCATCAAATCTTACCGCAAGGCCATCCTTGGTAGCAAGAATAAGCGACTCGTCGCCCTTAGTATGTCTTACAAAGATAAGTTCGTCACCTTCATCGAGGTTAATTGCGATCTTACCACTCTTTCTCTGATACTCAAACTCGGAGAGCAGTGTTCTCTTGATAACACCAAGCTTGGTTACCATTGTCAAATATTCGCCCTCGATAAATTCGGTGATGGGAATTATTGCGGTAACGAACTCTCCGTCCATAAGCTCAATGATGTTGACAAGGTTCGTACCCTTAGCAGTTCTGCCTGCCTCGGGAATTCTGTATGCTTTCTTTGCGTAAACACGGCCCTTGTTAGTGAAGAACATAAGATAGGAATGGCTATTTGCAACGATAACGTCCTCAACGAAGTCATCCTCTTTGGTAGTCATACCTATAATGCCCTTACCGCCGCGGTTCTGTGCAGAATAAACGTCGGCTCTCTGACGCTTGATATATCCGGTGTGAGATACGGTAATAACGCAGGTATGTCTCTCAATAAGGTCTTCAAGGTCTATTTCCTCTGTAGCCTCGGTCAGCTCAGAGCGTCTTGTATCTCCGTACTTTCTCTTAATCTCTTCAAGCTCGCTCTTAAGAATACTTTCAAGCTTTTCTTCGCTTTCAAGAATAGAGCGAAGCTCAGCGATAAGTATCTCAAGCTTTGCGATTCTATCTTCAACCTTCTGTCTTTCAAGGCCGGAAAGCTTACCGAGAGTCATCTCTACGATAGCCTGTGCCTGAGCGTCGGTAAGACCGAATCTTTCACATAGCTGAAGCTTTGCATCGGGAATGGAAGCCGATCCTTTAATGATCTTAATTACCTCGTCGATATTCTCTGTTGCAATTCTGTAACCCTCGAGAATATGTATCTCACGAAGTGCTTTTTCAAGATCAAATTTGGTTCGTCTTTCAATAACTTCCTTTTGGAAACCTATGTATTTGTCAAGTATAGTTGGCAAATTAAGCGTTTTAGGCTCTCCGCCGTCGATTACGAGCATATTTACCGAGCAGGTATCTTGAAGCTGAGTGTACTTGTAAAGTTGATTAAGAATAACCTCTGCATTTGCATCTCTGCGGTACTCAACTACTATTCTCATACCGCCTCTGCCCGACTCGTCGCGAAGTGCTGTAATTCCCTCAATCTTCTTTTCCTTAACAAGGTTAGCCATGCTTTCGATAAGCATAGACTTGTTTACCATATAAGGAATTTCAGTGAAGATAATTCTTCTGTTCTCGTCCTCAATATTTGCTCTTGCTCTTATGTAGATCTTTCCGCGTCCGGTCTCATAAGCCTCTCTTATACCGCGAGAGCCGTAAATAACCGCCGCAGTAGGGAAGTCGGGGCCCTTTATAAACTGCATAAGCTCAAGGACAGAGCTTTCGGGATTGTCAATTCTGTAAACGATGCCGTCTATAACCTCGGTAAGATTATGAGGAGGAATGTTGGTAGCCATACCAACCGCAATACCTACAGATCCGTTGATAAGTAGGTTAGGAAGGCGGGAGGGAAGAACGGTAGGCTCGTCTCTGGTGTTATCGAAATTTCTCGTCATAGGAACGACGTTTTTCTCGATATCACTCATCATAAAGTCGGCAATTCTCGCCATTCTTGCCTCGGTGTAACGATATGCTGCCGCGCCGTCACCGTCAACGTTACCGAAGTTACCGTGACCCTCTATAAGAGGATAGCGGAGAGAGAAGTCCTGCGCCATTCTAACCATCGTGCCATAAACTGCGCTGTCACCGTGGGGATGGTATCTACCTAGCACATTACCGACAGTTGTCGCCGACTTTCTAAATGGGCGGTCGTGAGTGAGATTATCCTCGTACATAGCGTAAAGAATTCGTCTCTGACCGGGCTTCATACCGTCTCTGACATCGGGAAGCGCTCTTGAAGTAATAACGCTCATGGAATATTCGATAAAGGACTGCTTTACCTCCTTTTCCATATCACGGTTTTCTATTCTCTGCTGAGGGAATTCTATATCTGTACTTTTATAGCTGTGTTCCATTTTATCCCCTCCTTAAATGTCAAGATTTTCTACGAACTTTGCGTTCTTTGTTATGAATTCACGTCTGGGCTCTACCATATCGCCCATAAGGACGGAGAATATCTCGTCGCAGGCAATAGCATCATCGATGGTAACCTTAAGCAGTGTTCTTCTCTCGGGGTCCATAGTGGTCTCCCAGAGCTGCTCGGCATCCATCTCACCAAGACCTTTGTATCTCTCGGACTCAACACCCTTTACACCAAGCTCCTCTATTGCTCTGTCACGCTCCTCTTCGGAGAAGGCATAGCGGAGCTGCTTACCCTTATATACCTTGTAAAGAGGAGGCTGAGCAAGATAGATATGTCCCTGCTCAATAAGCGGTCTCATATGGCGGAAGAAGAAGGTGAGAAGCAATATTCTGATGTGCGATCCGTCAACGTCGGCATCGGCCATAATAATAATCTTGCCGTAACGGAGCTTTTCAATATCAAAATCATCACCGATACCGCAGCCTAAAGCCTGGATAATGGGAATTATCGAGGTATTGGAATAAACCTTGTCAAGCCTTGACTTTTCAACGTTAAGCACCTTACCTCTAAGAGGAAGTATTGCTTGGAAACGGCTGTCACGGCAGTTTTTTGCAGAACCTCCTGCCGAATCTCCCTCTACAAGATACACCTCGGTAAGTCTTGTCTCTTTTTCGTTACAGTCGGCAAGCTTGCCGGGAAGGGTAGAAACCTCAAGAACATTCTTACGTCTGGTAAGCTCTCTTGCACGTCGAGCAGCCTCTCTTGCACGACTTGCAGCCATTGCCTTTTCAATTATAGTCTTTGCCGAGGAGGGATTTTCCTCAAAATACTCTTCAAGCTTCTTATCTACTATAGAGTCTACGAGAGTTCTTATCTCGCTGTTACCAAGCTTCGCCTTAGTCTGGCTTTCAAACTGCGCGTCAGTAAGCTTAACCGAGATTATGGCAACAAGTCCTTCTCTTACGTCCTCGCCCGATAGACCCTTGTCATCACCCTTAATAACTCCTGTCTTACGCGCGTAGTTATTGATAGCTCTGGTAAGAGCTGTTTTAAAGCCTGTCTCGTGAGTACCGCCCTCAATAGTGGACATATTGTTTGCAAAGGAGATTATGGTCTCATTGTAGCTATCGTTATACTGCATAGCTACCTCTGCGATAGAAGAGTCCTTTTCTCCCTTCATATAGATAACATCGTTATGTATAGGCGTGCCGCGCTTTTCGTTGTTAAGATACTCGACAAAGGATATTATACCGCCCTCATAGTGAAGGGTTTCCTCGCGCTCAAGTCCCTCTCTCGTATCGGTGAGAATGATCTTAACGCCTGCATTAAGGAAGGCCTGCTCTCTCATTCTCGTAAGAAGGATATTGTAGTCAAATACAGTATCCTCAAATATCTCGGGATCCGGTTTGAAACGAACGTAAAGTCCGTGACGGCCGTCAGAGTCGCCCTCGCACTTGAAGGGTCTTGCAACCGCGCCCTTTTCAAATCTCTCGGTATATTTCTTGCCGTCGCGGCAGTTTTCTACCTCTACCCATTCGGAAAGTGCGTTAACTACCGATGCGCCAACGCCGTGGAGACCGCCGGCAATCTTATATCCGCCGCCGCCGAATTTTCCTCCTGCGTGAAGGACGGTGTAAACGACCTCAAGGGTGGGGAGTCCAAGTTTCTCATTCATACCCGAGGGTATTCCTCTTCCGTCGTCCTCTACTGATACGCTGTTGTCAGGCCAGATAGTGACTTTTATGTAATCACACTCGCCTGCCAGAGCCTCGTCTATTGAGTTGTCTACGATTTCGTATACGAGATGATGAAGTCCTCTTAGCGAGGTCGTACCGATATACATACCGGGACGTTTTCTTACCGCCTCAAGTCCCTCGAGCACCTGTATCTGACTGTCGCCGTAGCTCTTGGTTTCTATTTCGTTTGTCATATGTTTTCCCTTTCAAAGGATTATTTACTTATATTTCTCTGTCGAATGAGTCGTAAAGCGCTCTTGCTTTCAGTCCTTTTGAGGAAATTCTCGAAAGCTTTATCTTTATCCTTTTGTTTTCCTCCACCAGAACGAATGATCTTGGAAGATCGTCGTCGTCATATTCAACCGCGCCCGATTTCTCGAGTCTGTTGATAAATTCCTTGCCGGTTTTGGTGACGGTGGCCGTATCCAAATCGAATATGCCGATCACGTCTTTTTTCTTTACACTTTTTCCGTTACCTATGTGAAGATACATATTTTCCTCCGATAACCTCTATTTCCTTATCTGTAAAGCCGATACATTCTGCCTTGTTACAGCCGGTGATGATTATCTGCCTGTCACCTCTGCCCTCGAGAACATATCTTCTGCGCCTGTCATCAAGCTCAGAGAGAACGTCGTCAAAAAGGAATACCGGATATTCTCCGCATATTTCTTTTATAACCTCGCCCTCGGCAAGCTTCAAGGCCAGCACGATGGATCTCTGCTGTCCCTGAGAGGCAAAGGCTCTGGCGCCGATACCGTTGATCCTAATATCAAGATCGTCTCTGTGAGGGCCGAAAAGAGTTATTCCTGCCGCTATCTCACGATCAAGCGAGGAGGAGAATATTCTCTCGTATTCGGATTTTACGTTCTGTCTGTCGGTAATACCGGAGGCAATATTGCTCTCGTAGATTATAGAAAGCTCCTCACTGCCGTCAGATATTTCCTTCATAACCTCTGCGGCGTATACCGTAAGCTTCTTTACATAATCCTCGCGCATAAGGTATATGTAGGATGCGTATTCGGCCATAGACGCTGACCATGAGTCAAGCTCGGTGCGGTCGATATAAAGCCCTTTCTGCATCATTTTCAGAATACAGTTTCTGTTTTCAAGGGCCTTTTTGTAGTCGGAATAGTATTTGATATAAAGAGGGTAACATGACGAGGCGGCAATATTAAGAAAGCTTCGCCTCTCCTCAGGACCGTCCTTGACGAGACCTAAATTATCAGGGTAAAAGAGTACGGCCTTAAAGCTGCCGATCATCTCGGTTACTTTATTTATCTTATAGCCGTTCTTTTTTCTCAGCCTTTCCTTGCCGAACACGGCATATTCGAGGCTCTCCCTACCGCATTCGTCCTCAAAGTCCAGCGAAATTCTGAAGCCCTCCTCACCGAAGCGGATAAGCTCCTTATCCTCACGTCCTCTGAAGGAGCGTCCTCGTGAGAAATAATATATTCCTTCGACCACGTTGGTCTTGCCTTGAGCGTTTTTACCGTATAAAAGATTTACTCCGGGAGAAAATTCAATATCGCATTTTTCTATATTGCGAAAATTTTCCGCCCTGAACCTTTTTATAATCATTTCTGCTCGTTCATTCTTACGGGAAGGATCATATAGAAGTACTTAAAGCCGTCATCCTCCTCAGCAGGCTCAATAGTAATAGCCTGAGTGGGGCTCTTCAAGGTGATTTTAATATTCTCACCCTCAGCAACCTTAACCGAATTAATAAGATAACGGCAGTTGAAGCCAATCTCAATATCACGTCCATCGTGAACGCACTCCATCTCGTCGGAAACCTTACCGTTTACCGAAGCGGAGGTGATTGAGATAAATTGATCGTCTGTGGTAAGCTTTACGTAGCTTCTGGTGCTTCCCTTGATTTTCTCATCAGCAACGATATTCGCTCTCTCAAGACCATCAAGGAATCTGTCTCTGTCTACGGTGATGATGATATCGTTGTCTTTAGGAATAATTCTGTTGTAATCAATGTACTCGGAATCTATAGTTCTGGTAAAGAAGATGCTCTCGCCCTTCTTTACGATAGCATGCTTCCTTGCAATATAGAATTCTACATTCTCCTCCTCGCCGTCAGCAAGATTCTTGGACATCTCGCTTAAAGCGTGTCCGGGAATAATGAAAGAAAAATCAATATCGTTTGCCACGAAGAGAGATGCAATATCGCACTTAACCGAGCAACGAGAAAGAGTATAGCTGTCGCAGGATACTACCTCGAGGTTGCCTCTGGTTACCTTGAAAAATGCGCCGCAAAGCATAGGTCTGTTGTCAACCTCTGCAATAGAGTGAGCAACCTTGCTTATCATAAGACGGATTTTGTCAGATGAGATTGTAAAACCGCGATCGCCTGTCAGCTCGGGAAGGTTAGGGAAGTCCTCGCCCTTCATTGCGAACATAGAAAACGAAGCCTTTCCGCTGGATATGGTACAGGAGAGCTTATCGTTTACGTCGATGGTAACCTCATCCTCGGGCATTACACGGACTGTCTGATACAGACGCTGTGCGTTGATTATAAATTTACCCTCTCGCTCAACCGAGATGGCTTCGAAGGTGCTTCTTACACCCTTCGTCATATCGTATGTAGAAATTCTTATTTTTCCGTCCTCGACCGTTTCGATGAGAACGCCTTCGATGGCTGTTATTGTTCCCTTGTTGGATACCGTACCCATAGCGGGAGTCAGCTTATTTATAAAGGTTGATTTTGAAACCGTGAATTTCATATATTTTCCTTTCTCATTCGCCTGTCGGACGAAGAATAGAATGAATGTTATTTTATTAATGGTAGGTGTGGTAGTAGTAGGGATTGTGGAAAATGTGGGAAAGTTAAAAAGCTCTTGATTTCACTAAGAAAAACATGGATAAAGAGCCAACATTTTTTGTTGAAAAAGCAGTGTTGCAAAATAGGCGTATTTAAATACACGTTTATCAACCGAATTTTAATAGCTTATCAACGGGATATTTTCAACATTCAAACAATTTTTTTGAGAACTAAACTCCCTTAATTTCCTTGATAAGAAGGTTGATCTCGCTGTCGTAGTTTTTGACCGTTCTGATATTAAGCTCGATTTTGTTGATAGAGGAAAGAACAGTGGAGTGATCTCTACCGAATACCTTTCCTATTTCCTTAAGCGATAGGTCGGTAAGCTTTCTTATAATATATACCGAAACGTGGCGCGCGCCGGCGATACTGTCGGTCTTCTTCTTGGACTTGATATCCTCTATTGATACGCCGTATTTTTTGCTGACGTGGAGAAGTATCTTTTCCACCATTGCGTCATTGGGAATGTTGCCCGGATCAACGATGGAGATAATATTGTCAATAGATTCCTTAGTTATCTCCGAGCCGGTGAAGGAATGGATAGCGTAGAGCTTCTTCAAAATTCCCTCAATCTGCCTTATATTGTTGTTAAGACGCTCGGCGATATAATCAATAAGTCCTGCGGGAACGGTAAGTCCCATATCTTCAGACTTTTTCTTAATGATCGCGGTGCGAAGCTCAAAGGATGGAGGCTGAATGTCTGCAATAAGTCCCCATTCAAATCTTGTACGGAGTCTGTCCATCAGAGGATTGATCTCCTTGGGCGGACGGTCGGAGGTTAGGATTATCAGCTTTTCGGACTCGTAAAGAGCCGAGAAGGTATGGAAGAACTCCTCCTGAGTTGATTCCTTGCCGGCGATAAACTGAATATCGTCGATCATAAGAACGTCGGCTGAACGATATTTTTCCTTAAACTCTGCAGTGGAGTGGTTTGCGATAGCTTCGATAAGCTCATTGATAAAGGTCTCGCTCTTTTTGTAGACGATCTTAATCTCAGGGTCCTTCTTTTTCATATGATTCATTATTGCGTAAAGAAGGTGGGTCTTTCCAAGTCCTGAGTGACCGTAAATAAAGAGAGGATTACAATAAGAAATATCGTTTGCCACAGCGTAGCAGACCGCCTTTGCAAACTTGTTTGACTCACCCTCGATAAAGTTGTCGAAGGTGTATTCGTCAAGAAGAGATTTTTTATCTCCGGGGGATGCGAGTATTTCCTCAATTTTCTTTTCCTTGCGCTCGCTCTTTTCGAGAGATTCCTTTTCAAAATGCTTTTCAATATCCTCTGATGGAGAGACCTCAGCAGCAAATCCTGCATCTTCGTCAAGCGAATATATTTCTATTTCTACTTCAAAGCCGATGACCTCGGTAAGAGTTTCCTTGATAAGCGATATGTATCTGGTGGAGAGTATCTGCCTTCTCAACTTGGTTGGGGTGGAGAATACTGCCGTATTCTCGTTGAGAGAGGTGAGGTTGAAATCTCCGAACCAGAGGTCGAACGAGGATTGAGGTGAGCCTATTTTTGCTCTCAGCTCTTCCTTCATCTGCGCTGATATTTCTAAAAGCTCGTTCATTTTGAATTTCCTTTCTCTCTTTTTTCGTCTTTATATATTAAATATGTTATATTATAACATATAAGTATAAAAAAATCAAGAGAGGTGTAAAAAAATATTTACATCGGAAACTTATTCGAACACTAATAATTGTTTACATTCTTTTTGACTTTGTTTTGAATATAATTGACGCCGAGAGACCGAAGATAAGGGCAGAAGTAATACCTGCTGCGGAAGAGGTAAGACCTCCGGTCAGAACGCCGAGAAGTCCTTCCTTATCAACCGCTTCTTGAACGCCCTTTGCAATATTTGCGCCAAAGCCTATAAGGGGAACACTTACTCCCGATCCGAAAATTTCTTTCATTGGTTCGAATACTCCAATGCCGTACAGCAGCACGCCAAGCGAGACGTACAGTACTAAAATTCTTGCCGGTGTCAGCTTTGTAAAGTCAATAAGAAGCTGGGCAAAAACGCATATTATTCCTCCCGATACAAAGGTCAGGAGCATATGAACATAGGGGTTCATTTCTTACCTTCCTTTCGCAGATTCAAGCCGTATTAATGGGGCGATTCCATATATATTTTCTCCCTGAAGAAGACTTGAGGGACTCATAAGCGCGCCTGTGGATAAGAATAGTACGCGGCGAAGCTCGCCCGACTTCAGCATAGGCAGAAAACGGCAAGCAAGCACCGATGCCGACGTACCGCAGCCTGATGCACCGGAGTGCGAATCCTGTTTTGAGTCGTCGTAAAGCAAAAGTCCGCAGTCGGTATGTCTTCTTTCCGCTCCGGGAAGCTCTTTTGCCAAAAGCTCGTAAAGTATATTAGATCCGACTCGGCCAAGGTCGCCGGTTACGATAAGATCAACGTCTAATGGATTTTCACCCGATTCGGCAAAGTAAGCACAGATAGAATCAAATGCCGCGAAGGCCATAGCACCGCCCATATTTGCGCCGTCGGAGGTAGAGCCGTCCACGATACGTCCAGGCATATACTCGGTCAGCATAACGTCGCCCTCACCTCTTTTTAGAATAAAGGCTCCTGCAGCCGTAGAGGTCCACTGCGCCGTCGGTGTTCTTTGGCCTCCGTATTCAATGGGAGTTCTAAACTGCCTCTCTGCTGCAGAATTATGGCTGGTTGTTACTGCTGCACCGTAGGTCATTTTTTCGGATGAGTCAATAAATGAAGCTAAGGTCATAAGCGATTCGGTACAGGTGGAGCAGGCACCGTAAATGCCGAGAAATGGAATTCCGAAGCTGTTAAGGCCTCCTGACGAGGCAACGCATTGGTTCTGAAGGTCACCTGCTACCAAAAGATCAATATCCGAATGAGAAAGATCGGTTTTCGATAAAGCTATGTTAAGCGCTATTCTTCCCATCTCGGCTTCGGCTATTTCCCAGGTGTTTTGGCCGAATTTATCTTCATCGTCGCAGAAATCAAATTTTTCACCGAGAGGACCGCGTCTCTCCTCGTAGCCGCCAACCGCTGCATAGCCTGCAAAGTGTATAGGTGTGTTAATTTTTGTAATTCTGTTCATCTTTTCTCCAAAATGGGCATCAGCCCATCATTCCCATAATTAATCCGCAAATATAATAGATGAGTCCGTATATCACACCGGACGCAAGGCCGAAAAGAATGACCGGTCCGGCAACGGTGTAGATCTTTGCGCCTACACCGAGAATATAACCCTCACTTTTTGAGTCCATAGCCTCGGATACGACGGCATTGGAAAAACCTGTTACAGGAACGAGAGTGCCCGCGCCGGCATACCTTGCGATCTTGTCAAAAAGACCTAGTCCGGTAAGCAGTGCCGCAATAAAAATAAGTGATACGGTCACTAAGGTTGCCGCCGTCTTTTCATCTCCCGATAGCTCTAAATAAAGCATAAAAAGCAGCTCTCCAAGGGTGCATATTAGCCCTCCAAAAAGAAAGGCAAGAGTGGAATTTTTAAAAATAGTTGACCCGGGAGAATACCTTTTTATAAGTTCTTTTTTCTCGTTTTCATTCATAAAATCACCTCTTTTGTAAACTATTTTTTACAAAAATAAACTTTTTTAAGTCCTTTTTATGTAATTATTTGGATTTTTGAGGTTGCTTATTCATATAGAGGTAAAATAGTAAGAATAAGACAAAATTTAACTTTTTTCGATAAAGCATTGATTATTGATAAAAAATGTGATAAAATAGGATAAAACTAAAAGGAGAAAAGCTATGAAGGAACAATTTAACGAGAAATCCAAAGTAAGTGAAAATGCTACTGAGGGTGAGTCGGAATTTGCATACAAGACGGTTCTCAAAACTAAGCAGAACAGACGTACCTGGTCGGTGGTATCCCTCATTCTTGCGGTGCTGTCGATCGCATTTCTTTATTTCTCCTGGGTGAGTCTTATTTTCGGTTCACTTGCAGTAGCCGCAGCAGTAGTATCTAGAATTAACCTTGGTTACTTTGATAAGCTTTCGCTTGCCGGAATAATTGTCGGTATCTTTGGCATAGTGTTCTCTGTAGCGGGAATTATCTTCGGCAGTTTGATTTCTTCTGTTTTCTGATAAGACGGTGTGATTATAATTTATAAATTCAAGGTCCCGAAGTATGGGACCTTTTTTGTTAAATACACTCATTTTTTACCGAATTCGCCGTATATTAGTATATTTTAAAGTAAGTTCCGGTTAATTTTTGTCGTTACAGTCTTGATTTTTCATTTTTATTGTGTTATTATAAAAATAATGTACAATTTAAAATAATTTGTTATTTTTTTGTCAATTAAATTTATGCATTTTTACTAAAAAATAGCAGAAGCATTATTGTAAAAGTAGCCGATCATATCGGCAGAACGGAGAAAGACATATGTTCAAATTAGGAAAAACCAAAATTCCTCACAGAAAACATACGGCCGCTATGGAAGCTGTAAGAATGCCTGCGCCTGCGAGCGTTCTTATTCCTATGTCACAGCACATCGGCGCGCCCGCAGTTCCCGTTGTCAAGGCGGGTGATAAGGTTTACGTGGGAACAAAGATTGCGGACGCAGGCGGCTTCGTCAGCGCACCCATTCATTCCTCTGTATCCGGAACGGTAAAGAAAATCGAGGCATTCCTTTCTTCTAACGGAAGAAGCTGCCCAGCTGTTTTTATCGAGTCCGATGGCGAGATGACCCCCGATCCTGAACTTAAGCCTCCTGTTGTTACCAATATTGATGAGCTTTGCAATGCGATACGCGAAAGCGGTCTTGTAGGTCTCGGTGGCGCAGGCTTTCCCACGTCGGTAAAGCTTGAGGCTGAAAAGAAGGGTCTTATCAAGAAGATCGTAATAAACGGCGCAGAGTGCGAGCCTTATATTACTGCCGATACCCGTACGATGATAGACGACGCCGATTATGTTGTCAAGGGCATTAAGATCCTTGAAAAATTCATATCTGCCGACGAGGTGTTCATCGGTATTGAAAAAAATAAGCCTGAAGCTATTGCAAAGCTTCAGGGACTCTTTAAGGACGATCCCAAGGTTCGTATAAGCGTTCTTCCCAGCACCTATCCTCAGGGCGCGGAGAAGGTTCTCGTTTATAATACCACAGGACTTGTCATTCCTGAGGGCGGACTTCCTTCAGACGTTGGATGCCTTGTAATGAACGTTACCTCTGTTGCTTTCATCGCTCACTATCTTGAGACGGGTATGCCTCTCGTTGAGAAATGTCTTACTGTTGACGGCTCTGCTGTCAAATCGCCTAAGAACGTTATAGTTCCTATTGGCTCTAAGGTAAGCGACGTGCTTAATTTCGTAGGTATGCCAGAAGATATCGGAAAGGTGCTTTACGGCGGTCCTATGATGGGTATTGCTATCTATAACCTTGACGATCCCATTCTTAAGAACAACAACGCAATCGTTGCGTTTACCAAAAAGGACGCTCTGCCCGCAAGGCAGTATGCTTGTATCCACTGCGGAAGATGCGTGGCTGCTTGTCCTCTCGGACTTAATCCTACAATTTATGCGAAGGCTATGAAGGTTGAGGATAAGGATGACCGCGCGGCAAGACTCACCGATGCAAAGTTGAATCTTTGTATGGAATGCGGCTGCTGCTCATTCGTATGTCCTTCACGCCGTCCTCTCGTAGAGACTAACAGACTTGCAAAGGCTGACCTGCGTGCTTACCAGGCAGCTAAGAAAAACTAAGGAGGTATAGGAAAAATGAATAAGCTTATAGTTTCCTCCTCGCCCCACATTCGTACCAAAAATGAGACGCCTCGCGTAATGCTGGACGTTATCATTGCTCTGCTTCCCTCTGCAGTAGCAGGTACGGTAATTTTCGGACTCCGCGCGCTTCTCGTAATTGCAACCTGCGTGCTTGCATCGGTTGTTTCTGAATTTCTTTTCAATATTATTGTTAAAAAGGAACAGACAATTTTTGATTTGTCTGCAATAGTCACCGGTCTTATACTTGCTCTTAATCTCCGTGCAGACGCTCCCGTATGGCAGTGCATTATCGGATCAGTGTTCGCTATAATCGTTGTTAAGTGCCTCTTTGGCGGTCTTGGCTGTAACTTCGCTAACCCCGCTATTGCAGGACGTATCTTCCTGCTTATCTGCTTCACGGGTACTATCGGCGGAGGCGCAAATCCCGCGTCTGTTGACCTTGTCACCTCTGCAACTCCCCTTGAGATTATGAAGGGTACGGATATCGTAGGACTTCCTTCTCTTATGGATATGTTCCTCGGTGTGAAGGGCGGTGCTATCGGTGAGACATGTATTGCGGCTATCCTTCTTGGCTTCGTTTATCTTGTTGCCCGTAAGGTTATCCACTTCGAGACTCCCCTTGTTTTCGTTGCTACCGTATTCGTTCTCGCTCTTGTTATTACAAACGATCCCACTCTTGCTCTTTATCACGTGCTTGCAGGCGGTCTTGTATTCGGTGCTGTATTTATGGCTACCGACTATGTTACCACTCCCATTACACGCTCGGGCAAGATGATCTTCGCTGTAGGCTGCGGTGTTATAACCACTCTTATCAGATTCTACGGCTCTTATCCCGAAGGCGTGTCCTTCTCCATTCTACTTATGAACATCCTTTCTCCCTACATAGAGAAATGGACTGCTCCTAAGGCTTTGGGAGGTAAAAAGGCATGAAAAATATGATTAAAAAACAAAACATTATGCCTGTTCTTGTTCTCGGTGTTATCTGTCTTGTTGTAGCTGTTCTTATGGGCGGAATTAATATGATAACAGAGGAAATTATCCTTGAGGCCGAGAAGAAGGCTATCGCAGAATCGCTCTCCGAAGTAATGCCCGGCGGTGAATTTACTGAGGTTGAGCTTACCGAGGATACGCCATCGACCGTTACAGCTATTTATGCTGACAGTGTAAGCGGCGGCCATGTAGTTACTCTTGCAAAGCAGGGCTACGCAAGCGTAATAAAAATCACGGTAGGTATAGGTGCTGATCAGAAGATCACAAAGATGATCATAACCAGCCAGCAGGAGACCCACGGTAAGAATATCTCATCTCTAATTAACGCGATTTCTAACGGAGCAGATGCAAGCGGAGTTGAATCTGTTGACAATGTTACCGGTGCAACAAAGACCTCCGGTTATATCAAGTCTGCGGTTTACGACGCATTCGTTGCTCTCGGATACGCTTCCGCAAAGGTTGAGAGCGAGTTTGATAACGGCGGCATTACCGAAACTACCGAAGCAGAGGTTATCACTGTTGCTAAGGAGCTTATGCCAGGCAACTACGAGAAGGCCTCCGTTGAGGGTATGCCCACCACGATTAAAGGTGTATACAAGAATTCTAATGGTGGATATGCTATCCACATCGCTACCAGAACCGAATGGAGACCTCTTGAGACCGAGGGTGTCGTCACCGTAAACAAGGCGGGCGAGATCACCGGTGTGAAGATGCTTGAGTGGATCGTAGGCTACGATCAGGAGCTTCTTGAGTCCGCACCCGAGTGCGACGAGGATTTCCTTAACAGCTTTATAGGTAAGAATTCCTCATCTCTTACGAGAGTTGATCTTGTTACTCACGCAACTAACACGTCCAACAACTTTACCGATGCTCTCAGTGCGGCTATGAACATTCTTTATCCCACTAAGACTTACACCGTTATTGGTATCGCGATCATCGCGGTTGCTATTGTTGCTACCGTTGGATCGGTAGTTTATATTAATCTGAAAAGGAGGAAAAACGGATGAAAAAGAAGCTTGGTATAATGCTTAAGGGCTTGATCGCCGAGAACCCCGTTTTAGTCCTCGTGCTCGGTACCTGTCCCACCCTTGCGGTTTCCACAAGCATTGTTTCCGCTATCTCCATGGGACTTGCGGCAACTATCGTTCTTATTTGCTCTAATATTGTTATCTCACTACTGAGAAAAATTATTCCCGATACAGTTCGTATTCCTTGTTACATCGTAGTTATCGCTGCATTCGTTACCGCGGTGCAGATGCTTCTCCAGGCTTTCCTGCCGTCTGTATATGAGATGCTCGGCGTATATCTTGCGCTTATAGTTGTTAACTGTATTATTCTCGGCAGAGCAGAGATGTATGCAAGAAAAAATACGGTTGTTGACTCTGCTCTTGACGGTCTCGGTATGGGCATTGGATTCCTTCTTGCTCTTCTTGCAATGGCTGCTATTAGAGAAGTTTTCGGTACAGGTATGATCAGCCTTGCGGCTCTTAATATGGGAGAAATTGAGATTCCCGTTCTTTGTAACTACAATATTCCTCTTCTCGTTCAGGCTCCCGGCGGTTTCCTTGTTTACGGTATTCTTATTGCCGTTGTTAACGCTATCGGACCTAAGAAGGGCGCTGAAAAGAGAAAAAACTTCTCCTGCGAGGGCTGTCCCTCCGCAAGTCTTTGCGGTAAGGTTTCCTGTGCTGAGAATGCAGAGCTTGTTTCTGCAGCAGAGGAAAGCACTCTGGTAAGTAACGAACAGAAAGAAAGGGAGGATAAGTAATATGGAAATAAAAACATTGATTTACATCCTTCTGACAGGAATTTTCGTAAATAACTACGTTCTTCAGAAGTTCCTCGGAATCTGTCCCTTCCTCGGCGTTTCCAAGAAGTTCGACCAGGCGAGCGGTATGGGTATTGCCGTAACATTCGTTATGCTTTGTGCTACCGCGGTTACCTGGCCAATTCAGACTTATGTTCTCGATGCTATGGGACTTGGTTATTTACAGACCATCGTTTTCATTCTCGTTATTGCGGCTCTCGTTCAGTTTGTTGAAATCGTTCTGAAAAAGTTTATTCCCGCGCTTCATCAGTCGCTTGGTGTATATCTCCCTCTTATCACCACCAACTGTGCGGTGCTCGGTGTTGCTATCAACAACATCACCGACGGCTTCAATTTCGTAGAGTCTATGTTCTCCTCTCTCGGCGTTGGACTTGGCTTCCTCCTTGCTATGGTTCTCTTTGCAGGTGTTCGCTCGAGAATCGAGAACTGTCCCTCTCCTAAGGCAATTCAGGGACTGCCTGTTACCCTTATTGCGGCATCTATCGTTTCGCTTGCATTCTTCGGTTTTGCCGGCGTTATCGAGAATATGCTCGGAATATAGCTTAAGGAGGTAGAAAAATGCCTATAATTATTGCTATAGCGGTCCTTCTTGTGATCGCAATCGTTTGCGCGGTGCTTCTCACTCTTTCGTCTATCTTCTTTGCTGTTAAAGAGGACGCGCGCGCTATTGCTGTCCGTGACTGTCTTCCCGGTGCCAACTGCGGTGCCTGCGGATTCTCCGGCTGTGACGGCTATGCTAAGGCCCTTTCCGAAGGAAAGACCGACAACCCCAGCCTTTGTGTTCCCGGTGGTGATGGCGTTGCCGCAGAGATCGGTGAGATAATGGGTCTTGCGGCCGGCGACGTTGTTGAACAGGTTGCTTACGTTGCCTGCAACGGCTCCTGCCTTCCCTCTGAGAGAAAGTATGTTTACGACGGTATCAAGACCTGCGTGGCTGCAAATATGAGCTACTCCGGTGACCGCGACTGTACATTCGCCTGCCTTGGATACGGAGACTGCCTTAAGGTTTGCCCCAGAGACGCGATCTGCATTAACACTGAGAAGGGAATTGCCGAGATCGATCCCAGAAAGTGTATCGGCTGCGGCCTTTGTGCAAAAACCTGTCCCAATCATATAATTCACCTTATTAACGACACCTCGAGAGTCGTTGTTAAGTGTTCAAGCCACGATAAGGGCGCTCAGGTTCGTAAGGTATGCTCCAACGGCTGTATCGGCTGTATGAAGTGTGAAAAGAATTGTCCCGAAGGCGCAATAAAAGTTGAAAACAACCTTGCTACCATAGATTACAGCAAGTGCACCGGATGCGGAAAGTGTCACGAGGTTTGTCCTGTTAAATGTATTCACCTCGGCAACTTTATCTGCGGCGCACATTTTGAATAATTTTGCGAATTGCTTTGGAGTTTTGAGGCTTGACGTAGGTAACTACGCCTGTCGCCTCAAAATCCTCGCACTTCATCAAAATTATCCTAAAATGTATTTTGTTAATTTTGCAAATTGCTTCGCTTTCTCCGCCTTGCCGTAGGTAACTACGGCTGGCGGTAGAGAAGGCTTGCACTTCATCAAAATTCTTCTAAAATGAGCAAATATGATAATTTTAGTTTACAAAATCAAGAAAATGGAAAGGAAAAAGAACGATGATTAAGGAATTCTTCGGTGATAAAAAGCATATTGCCGACGTTATTCTTATTGTATCGCTTCTTGTTATCGCCCTTTCCGTTTTTTTGCTTGTTTTCCTTAACAGAGTTGAGGGATCGACCGCCGCTGTTTATATTAAGGATAAAAAGGTTGCGGAATATTCTCTCGCCGTCGACGGAGTTTATTATCTTAACGATGGTAAAAACATTCTGGAAATAGAGGACGGAAGTGCTTATTTAAGCTTTTCCGAATGTCCTGACAAAACCTGCGTTTACGGCAACACCGTATTTGGTAACAAAATATCCTACGTAGGAGAGGATATAATTTGTCTGCCCAATATGCTTCGAGTCGTTATTGAGGGAGAAGGAGAGGGCATCTTATGACAAAACACAGTCTTGACACCAAGAAGATGGTTATTCTCTCATCGCTTATTGCTATAGCGATGATTCTTTCTTACGTTGAGCATCTTGTTCCCGCCTTCGTAGCAGTGCCGGGTGTTAAGATGGGACTTTCTAATATTGCTACCGTTTTTGCTCTTTACACTCTAGGTTGGCCCTTTGCTATATGCGTATCGGTTGTGCGCGTATTCTTATCCGGTCTTCTGTTTGGCAATCTCTTCAGCTTGATTTACAGTTTTTCGGGTGCTGCTCTTGCCCTTTCGGTTATGATATTGCTTAAGCGTATCGACAAATTTTCTACCGTAGGCGTCAGCGTGGCCGGAGGTGTTATGCATAACGTAGGACAAATAATCGCTGCGTGTATAGTAATGAATAGTGCCGCTATTTCGCTTTACGTTATTCCTCTTATTATATCCGGTACTCTTGCCGGAATTGTTATCGGCCTTCTCTCGGGAATACTGATCGAAAGAATAAAAAAATACTTATAAAAACTCCTGAATGCGTAAATTAATGCATTTTGGAGTTTTTTACCAATAATTAAAATATTTATTTGACAAATACTCTATAATATGTTAAAATAAAAATGACGCATTTCCGCCGATGCGCTTAAGCCTTTACGGCAAAAAACAGGCGGAGAATGAAAGAAAAATGAAACTGAATTACAAAAGAACGATCCTGGTAGGATTTGCGTTCTTCCTGATCAGCGCATTCTGGCAGGCGTATGACGCGATCATTCCGCTTGCTCTGACTAACCATTTCGGCCTTCCCCAGTCTATCTCCGGTGTTGTAATGTCGGTAGACAACATTCTTGCAGTATTTATGCTGCCTATTTTCGGTGCACTTTCGGACAAGGTTATGACTAAATTCGGCAGACGTACTCCTTTTATTTTTATTGGTACAATAGCCGCTGTTATTGCCTTTATTTCCCTTACCTTTATTGACACTTATCAGCTTTCCGCAGTTCTTGAAGCCGGAATAGCAGAGAAGTACGAGGCTGCCGCAGAACTTCTTAAGGAAGCAAACGCTGCTCTTAAGGAGGCAGGTAAAGCCGGCGACGCTGCCGCTGTTGCGGCGGCTCAAAGCTCCATAGATTCCATAAATGCCGTTATTGAGGGCATTAGAGAGGAAACTCTTAACATTACCCTCAGTAATCTCTGGCCCATAGTTGGCTTTATCGGCGTTCTTCTTCTTACGCTTATCTCTATGGCTACTTTCCGTTCTCCTGCGGTTGCGCTTATGCCCGATGTTACTGTTAAACCCCTTCGTTCAAAGGGTAACGCGATAATCAACCTTATGGGAACTGCGGGCGGTATTCTTGTGCTTGTTCTCGGTATGGTCTTCAAGACTTCTGGAAATAAGTATATGCAGTACACCGCTTACGTTGTTGCGGTCTGTGCAATTATGATAACCGGCCTTATTATCTTCCTTACCAGCGTTAAGGAAAGAAAGTGGGCAGAGGAGATGGAGGAGCAGACTAAGGCTCTCGATCTTGATGAAGCTCCGGTTCAGTCAAACGAAGGCGGAAGATCTCTCTCCAAGGCAGAGATGAAGTCGCTTCTTCTTATTCTCGCATCGGTTGCTCTCTGGTACATCGGATATAATTCCATTACAAGTAAGTATTCTGTTTACGCTACAAACGTTCTCTTCTTCGACTTTAACTTCACTCTTATTATTGCTCAGGCGGCGGCTGTCGTTGCTTATATTCCTGTTGGTATCGTTGCATCTAAGCTCGGAAGAAGAAGGACTATTCTCGCAGGTATCGCAATGCTTGCGGCGGCATTCTTTATTGGAAACTTTATCAGCTTTGATACGCCCGAGATGGTTATGTATCCCGTATTCATTCTCGCAGGTATCGGCTGGGCTACAATTAACGTAAACTCCTTCCCCATGGTCGTTGAGCTTGCAAAGGGCGGAGAGGTTGGAAAGTATACAGGTTACTATTACACCGCGTCTATGGCGGCACAGATAGTTGCTCCCATTCTCTCGGGTATCCTTTACGATGCCTTTGATGTAATAACCGGCGGCAACGGTATGAGAACCGTATTCTTCGCATTCGGTACTATTTTCGTTGCTCTCTCCTTCGTTACTATGTTCTTCGTTAAGCACGGTGATGCAAAGGCTGAAAAGCAAAACGCGCTCGAGGCTCTCGGTGGCGCAGACGATTAATTTGAAAAGAGAATTAATATGATTTATATTCCTACTTCACTGGTAATTCTTTTTCTGATCTATCTTTTTCTGATAGCTCCAAAAAACAAGAAGGAAATGAAAAAATTCAAGAGCCGCTTGTACGCTCACCGCGGTCTCCATAATGAGGAAAAGGCAGAGAACTCTATATCTGCCTTCAAGGCGGCTGTTGATGCGGGATACGGAATCGAGCTTGATATTCGTCTTTCCAAGGACGGTAAGATGGTTGTTTTCCACGACGATACTCTCGACCGCGTTTGCGGAAGAGAGGGTAAGGTTATCGACTTTACCGCAGAGGAGCTTGCCACATTTAAGCTTAACGGTACAAATGACGGCGTACCGCTATTCTCTGAAGTTCTTGCTCTTGTTGACGGAAAGGTTCCTCTTCTCGTTGAGATAAAGGAAAATCCGGGTGATTCTGCCGTTTCCAAGGCGGCCTGTGAGATGCTGAAGGAATACAAGGGTGACTTTATCGTCGAGTCCTTTAATCCTCTTTCGCTTAAGACTGTGAAGGAGAATATGCCGGAGATCACTCGAGGACTGCTCTCGCAGCGCTACTACGAGTATGAGAAGTACAGAAAGCCTCTGTATTTCGCCCTTCAGGCACTCCTTCTTAATTTTCTTTGCCGTCCTGCCTTTATTGCCTATGATCACAGGCACGCCAAGGCATTCGGACTTCGCTTTATCCGCGGCTTCTTCGACGTTCCCACACTGGCGTGGACTGTTCGCTCGGCCGAAGAGGAGGCAATAGCCCGCAAGAACGGATTTGATGGAATAATTTTTGAGAATTATTTACCTTAACAATAAAAAAGACGCCCAAGCTTACCTATTTTATGATAGGTTATATTGGGTGTCTTTTTTGTTAATGGCTTATGGTAATTCAGCTCAATTCTTTTTTCCCTCGTGAGAGATCTGCTTCCATTCCACCTTTTTAAAGAGAGCAACGAAGGCAGCGGGAATAAAGGTAAATAGGAAGAGGGGAAATGTGAACATATAGAGTATCTTTTTCGGTGCTGATGCGCAAATATTTTCCCACTCGGAAATGGTAATTGATATACTGAAGGGAATTAGTCCGAAATAACAAATACCGATCAACATCAGTATTTCCGGAATCAGCGTCAGAGGGTTATGACCCATAAGAATGTTTACTATAAAACCGAGTGTGTTCACAGCAACAGCCGTCATAGAAAGCACGTAGGCGGGCGTAAGGGTCATTAAGGTATCAAAATATGATAACCATCTCTTTGAGAATATTCCCTTGATAAGTGACGGAAGATATATTTTAAATATCTGAAGTCCGCCCTTGCACCAGCGTGTCTGCTGATTCCAGGAGTCGCGAAGCTTCACCGGCTGCTCGTCAAAGAACATTGCCGAGTTGCAATAGCCGCATTTCGCATTGTGAACGGCATTATGCATAGTAAATTCTCCGTCTTCGGTCAAACAATGGAATGGCCAACCGCCGTATCTTTTGCAAAGCTCTCTTGAAAACAGAAAGCCTGTTCCGGTGATATAGGTGTTTGTGCCAAGGCGCATTCTCGCAAGATTAAGCACTCTGGAGTCGCGAAGAAAATACATACCCATGCCTCCAGCGCGCCAGTTTTCACCGTAGTTTGATGGATTTCGGTAGGAGGAGACCACCTCAAATCCGCGTGAGAAGGTATTATTCATCTCCGTAAGATAGTTTGGCTTTAATGTGTTATCCGCGTCGAACATTATATAGGCGTCGTATATATCGCCAAAGTCGCGATCAATCGACTTGATGAGATAGTCAATGGCATAGCCTTTACCAACCTCGGTTTTATTAAATCTCTCGTAAACGGTTGCGCCCATCTCTCTTGCAATCTCTGCTGTGTTATCCGTACAATTGTCAGCAACCACGAAAATGCTGCAATAACCTTCGGGATAATCCTGTTCTTTTAGCGATTGTAAAAGATTATGTATAACTCTCGACTCGTTTCTTGCCGCTATAAGCACAGCTAAACGGTGTGGCGGTGAAGTAGGATCAGCCTTCGGTCTTTTTGAGTAAGCAATAATCAGATAAACCAGCTGATATCCGTAGCATAAAAGAAATACCGTTCCGATAATTAAATTTAAAATGTCAAATATTAACATTTGGATTTCCTTTTTGTTTTTTTATCAGTATATTTATTATTATATCACATTGTTTGTAGAAAATAAAGTCAAAAATAAAAACTTTGTATAATTAAATATTTTAGTTTTTACCGATTTTTAGCAAAAAAATAATAAAATTTAATAATTATACTTGAAAAAATCCTAAAATAGTGTAAAATAAATATAGAAAACTAACATTCGTAAAAGGAGAGGGATTATGAGCAAGATAAATATGTCTTTTTTTAATGCTTATAAGGAGCTCGACAGCGCTTGCGCTAAGAGACTTGGTATCTCTCGCGGCGGTGTTTCTGCATATATCGGCAGGCTGGTAGAGCTGAAATACGTTCCCGAGAGGAGCGATGTTCTTCCGAGACTTATTAAGTACAGAAAGATAAGAAATATATTGGCTCATGAGGAAAACGCCTTTGATAGATCATTCGAAATAACGAATTCCGATGTCAAATGGCTAAGTCGCCTTGCACGCAGGGTGGAGAGAAGCAGTGATCCCATCTCAAGATACGAGCGAAATACCCGCTTTTATTCAATATGGAAAAGGGTGCGCATAGCCGTATTTCTACTTATTGCTTTATTGCTTATAATTTCCGTAATAATTATTTTAAGTAATTATGGAATCATTTGATTTAAAAAATGCTGTCTCAATCTAAAGAGACAGCATTTTTTATATTTTTACGTTGAAACGATTCTTGCAGCATGGGCATACGACGGTATGCTCACCCTTCTGCTTTGGCAGGCGTAGATTGTTTCTGCAGGACGGACACTTTTTGTAAACGTGCGTAGCCCTGTCGCGCTTTTTGCATTTCTGCAGATTGATGAACTTTTTAGGCCTATCGGCAAGCTTGATAAACTTTTCATTCTCTTGCTGTCTTTTATATACGTTCTTAGACATTACGCGGAAGATAGCGTAGACAAACAATACCGACTCAATAAGAGAAATGATAATACTGTTTGCAAAAAGATTTATTACTATAAGTCCGAAGCAGATAGCAAGAAGAAGATAATACAGACGGTCAATACCGTACCTGCCTGCCATAAACTGAGCCACCCGTTCTCTGAAAGAGGGACGTCCGTTATAATCTCTCATAAATTACTCCGTTTTGATTTCTAAAAAAATATAAATATATTTTACATAAGAATTATACACAAAATAAAGTGAGGTGTCAACGGCTTCGGGCGTTTGTTTACAATGTTTCAAGTAAAAATTAACAAATTATTTTTATGCCCGAGAGCGTCTTGCTTGACTGATGATGCTGAAAATAATACAGCTGAGACAAAGAGCAATAATAGATATGAAAATAAGAATTGCGCAGTTCATAAAGAAGTCCTGCGGAAGGATGCGTATCACCTGATCCTTATTCCAGTCAAAAAGCCAATTGTCCTTTCCCGGGAAGAACATACTGTGGAAAACTGTAAAAGCCTTATCAAAGTCTATCGCAACGATGCCGCCTATCAGGGCAAAGCCGCCGAGGGCGTATGCGCCGGATGAGAAGGCGATGTTCATACCGAAGGGACGCCACATCTCAAACACCCCGCGCTTGTTAAGAATAATCAACGCCGTCGCACCGACAAAGGAAATAATAAAGGCGTAAAGGTTAAGGTCAAAGAGAACCTTGCAGTCTACAAAATGAGATTTACCCTCTTCAGTATAGCTGAATTCGCCTGCGCCGAATTCTCGTCCCGGAAGTGTAAGATAGTCAAGCACCTCGTCGTAAGCCTCTATAATCGTATCGCGATCCGCGCCGGAGTATTCTTCGATTCCAAGCGAATCAATCTGTGCGTAATAAAATGGCCTTATGTAAATAGGCAGACCTATGGAAAAGGTGATTATCAGTATAACTATGAAAAAGCCGAAAAGTCCGGTTAAAATCTTGTTTTTCATTTATTTTCCTCTCTTTAATCAAGATATTCAATATAGGTATCGATCAGCGCTTCAACAGCCGAACGCTGGTGTGGAGTAAGGTTTTCCAGCTTTCTGGCCATACGCTTGTCTCCGTAAACGTTTCCTGTGGAAACTCTATCGCGCAGCAAATAATCAGCGGAAACGTCCAGAGCTTCCACAAGTCTGATAAAAAGATCCAAACTGGGAGTTTTAACGCCTCGCTCGATCTCGCCCATATAGTAAAGTGTTACATCTACCTTCTCAGCCAGAGCCTCTTGGGTAAGGTTCATTTTCTTTCTTGCGGCTCGAATTCTGTCGCCCATCGTTAACTTGTCCACTCAGCACCTCCTATGCTATCAGCCAATAATATATACTTCAATTATACTATTTTATTATTTTGGGTTGAATTGGCTTAAAGTATACAATACATACTATAAGCCAATAAAAAAGGAGAACATCTGAAGATGTTCTCCTAAAAAGTATTTTTGTTTAGAATTCTGTGATATATCAAATCTCGGTTGTTCCGAAGTCGCTGAACGTTGTGGTGGAAATACATTCCATAGCTATGCCCTGAGAAACAATATTGCAAGTGTAAATAAGCTGAACGGGTTTTCCGTTTTCAAATTTTAAAGTCGCGCTTGTAGCTGAAGTACTAAGTGATTCGATCACCATTTCTCCTGTAAGGTTATAAATCTTATTTTCGGCATCATACTCGAAAATTTCGTGTTTTACCACGGACAGAATGGAATCTACCATCTGTTTTTTAGTGTTTGTGGCTTCAAATCCGGTAAGTGTATCCTCTGCCGTCTGTCCAGCAGCGGAAAAAGAGCAATAAACCTTGTCTTCTGTAAATTTATACAAAGCGGAGGTTGTAACCTCGATTCCGGTGGCTGCTACTACAACCTCTTCAAAATATGTGAAGTTTTCAAAGGTTTCCTGTGAAAAAATCTCATTCCAATCTTCCTTGCTAAGTCCGGTGAATGCAACCGATTCCTTTTTAGTGTTATTGCATACCGAGCAGGTGAAGGTTTTTACGCCGTCGGCCTCCTGAGTTGCTTTGGTGGTTATACTGCCTTCATCCCAAGTATGGTTGGACTTGTCTGAAATTTCCTCGCATTTTTCATTTGAGCAGATATGCCAATGAGAGCTTTCGTCTGCAGTCCATTCATCTGTAAATTCACATTCGTGGATACAGGATGCAAGCGTAATGACACTTGTAATTAAAACACAAGTGAGCAGAATTAAAGAAGTGATTTTTTTCATTTTAAGGTCTCCTTTGCTTGTATATACTAAGTTGATTATATCATATGCTATAAGAAATGTCAACGATGACTTATGAAAAAATATAGCTTGGATCTTTGTTCAAGGTGAATAAAAAAGACCGCCGAAGCGGTCTTTTTGAGATTGTAATTAAACTCCCGAGTATGCGGAGAATCCACAGTCGATAGGAAGCACAACGCCGGTGATAGCAGATGCAGCCTTGTCATCGGTGAGGAAGAACAGACCGCCGAGAAGCTCCTCAGAGTCTACGAAGCGACCCATAGGAGTTCCGTTCAGGATCTTTGCTGAGCGTGCTGTGGGAGTGCCGTCCTCATTGAAGAGAAGAGCGCGGTTCTGGTTGGAAACCAGGAAGCCGGGAGCAATGCCGTTGCAACGGATACCGGTGCCCGCAAAGTGGGTAGCAAGCCACTGAGTAAAGTTTGATATACCTGCCTTTGCAGCAGAATATGCGGGGATCTTAGTAAGGGGAATATAAGCATTCATAGAAGAAATGTTAAGAATGTTACCACTCTTACGCTTGATCATATCCTTTGCGAAGGTCTGGGTGGGAAGGAGAGTACCCTGGAAGTTGAGCTTAAATACAAAGTCAACGCCGCTTGGATCAAGGTCGAAGAAGGACTTACCGCCTTCCTTTGCCTCGTGGTGATACTCGTTATCGGTGGTCGCTCTGGGGTTATTACCGCCTGCGCCGTTAATAAGAATATCGCAGGGACCGAGGTCGCGAAGCACTGCCTGGTGAACCTCCTCAAGAGCCTCGGGGTCAAGAACATTTGCCTTGTAGCCA
>SVTZ01000077.1 GCA_015063525.1 Oscillospiraceae bacterium | reverse complement strand
ATCTCAGTTCCAATGTGGCCGTTCAACCTCTCAGTCCGGCTACCGATCGTCGCCTTGGTGAGCCGTTACCTCACCAACTAGCTAATCAGACGCAAGCTCATCTCTTGGCAATAAATCTTTGACGGTTGTTCCATGCGAAACTGCCGTTTCATGTGGTATTAGCAACTGTTTCCGGTTGTTATCCCTCACCAAGAGGTAGATTGCTCACGCGTTACTCACCCGTCCGCCACTGATCAGAGCGCCGAAGCACTCGTCACCGTTCGACTTGAATGTGTTATGCACGCCGCCAGCGTTAATCCTGAGCCAGGATCAAACTCTCTAAAAAATGTTTATCTAAATCCCCTCAGGGACCTAAATCCTTTTTCAGAGCTATCTTAATCTAGCTTCTTCTTACTTTTGAGTTTTTCTCAATGTGTTTTGACAAGAACTACACTTTTCAGTGTTTTCTCATTTTCATGTTGTTCAATTTTCAATGATCAAGAGCGCCAACCTAAAGTCGGCTTTCCTATTATACAACATCATTTCTTAAAAGTCAAGAGGTTTTTTAATATTTTTTTAACTTTTTTTAATTTTTTGTAACCCTGATTCTCGCGCGCGATATTATATATTAAGGAAGGATAAGTTGCAGACGCATTTTTTAGAAACCGTATTGACAAAAATCCTAGTCTATGTTATACTTTTTTCGAAAATACACAGAAAGGTTTTCTTATATGACACTCTACGACGAGCTGTATTTTGAAATCACCGCAATCGGACCAAAGTCCGAGATGAAGAACTTTATAAGCTATTTAAAATCCGGTGAGCTGGACGAATTCTTTGAATTCAGCGAGGATTATATAAATTACGAGGACGATTACCCCACCGCAACACCCGGTCAGGAGGTCACCGTAACGATCACCAACGACGATTGGGGCATTGAGATCGACGAATTCCATACCGACGAATTTCTTGAGGTGATCTGCAAGGCGGGAAGACGACTATACCTCAAGGGCAGCCTCTTTGACGTTGACGACGAGGAATACTCCTTCGTAAGCGACGTTGGCGACGCATATTACATGAACGCGCGTCTCGTACACAGCTACAACGAGGATAGCGATAAGCCTCAGGAAGACGACGAGGATGACGAGGATTAAAAGAAGCGGTCTACGACCGCTTCTTTTTTCTTAACAATACATATTATTACAATTTAGATAATTGTAAAGCTGTTCGCCGTGATTCTGCTCCTCCTTCTGAATATGGGCAAGCGTGTCACGCAGGACAGGGCTGGAAAACTCAAAGACACCGGTGTTATAAACACCCGAGACGTGCTTTTCCATTGAGAGCGCATCCTTGCAGAGATATGCGTCGTTTTTCTTCTCCACCTCGTTGCAAGAGGACATCTTGCACTGAAGCTTCGCCTGAACTGCAGAGGGTGACGCCTGAGGCATTGACACCTCGTTGCCCTGCAAAATCTGATTCAGGGTATCAAGATGCTTTTGCTCATTTTCCTTCAGCTTGGAAAAGAGGTTTTTCAGCTCGGGGTCGTGGGCGAGCTGAGAATACTTATCATACTTTTCAATGCAAAGCTGTTCCTGAGACTTCATGTCCTGAAGTAGGGTTGTTTCTTTTTGTGTTAAATTCATTTTTGCCTCCTTTATTTGGTTTTCGAGTAAATTATTACCGAAAGAAGCTATTTTATACCGCAGAAATATCGCAGATATCCGCAGGGTGTGAAGCTCTCTGCGGATATTTTTATTTTTTCGCCCGGGAGGGAAATTAAACGACATTAATTTCCGACCATTTTTGCAGCTATACGTATATATAATGTATGTAGTTTTTAAAAAGAAAGGCAAAGATAATGGAAAAGATTTGCGAAATAGAGAGAAAAACAAACGCATCACAAACAACACGCGAGGGCAGGATGCTGACCAGAGATATTCTGCTTTTCACCGTCGGATTTCTTCTGACAAGATGTCATCTTGTTTTCGGAGCGCACCCCATTGGCCTGGCATTTCTCGCAGCACTCCCGGTGGGAGTATGGTCTGCGCTGCTTGGCGCAGCAATCGGCGGTATATCAATGGGGATAAGCGGCATAATCTTTGCCGCATCGGCAACCATTACCGTATTTCTCCGAGCTGCAGTTTCAGCGGATAAGACCGACGGGGGAAGGCGAGAGCTCTTCAGCGAGACCCTGATACTCAGAATGTCCATATCAACCCTTGGCGGATTTATCGCAGGAGTATACGAAGTGGTGCTTTCGGGTCTCAGCGAGACAAGCCTAGCCTTTGGCGTATGTATGATAGTCGCACCACCCATATTCACCTTTATTTTCTCGGGTCTTTTCGACTTGGGGATAAGCTACGAGACGGTTATCTCAGGCGACAGAGATATTTTGTCTCTGAGAGGTCGAGAGAGGCGAGAAAGATACGAGATAATATTCTTCGTCATCTCCGCCCTAGCTCTTCTATTTTTCATAGGACTTTCTCTTCGTGACGTGGCAGTCTTCGGCATATCCTTAACCTATATTTTCAGCGGAATACTGACCCTGCTTTGTGCCAAGCGATTTGGTGCAATTTACGGTCTGGCGGTGGGTTTTGTCTCTGCCCTTCCCATGTCGGGAGTGCTGGCGGTGGCATTTGCCCTGGCAGGGCTGTGTTCTGGCGGTCTTTTCGGTATCGGAACGGGTTATGCCCTCATCATCGGAGGTGTTGCCTTGGCTGCATTCAGCGGATATACCGAGGGTCTTAGCGGTCTCGTTGCCACCCTGCCTGAGTATCTCATCTCCACGGTCATTTCTCTGCCCCTGCTAAGGCTGGTGGACGGCAAAAGCGAGGAGGAGACGCAAAAAGAAGCCGAGTTTGAAAGTGCGGAGGATATGGTTGGCACTATGGCGCTGGTTTATCAAAAGGAGTACTCGGGCGCAACCGACAGTCTTGCCGATACCATTAACACCCTTGCAGAGACGATCGAAAAGCACTCTCCAAGCCTTGAAGGGGATGCCGAGGTATACCGCCTTTTTGCCGCTATGATAGATTCCGCAAGAAAAAGAGATATGGAGGAATATTCCATTAACAACAGCCTGACGGGAACTCTTACAGATGCCATTGGTCAAGTTGGATTTGAGGGCGGCGTTATCCGTGCCTTCGGCAGGCGAAACACTCACTTTTTCCTCGCAGGAGTGGACAGCGGTAGAAAGATCACCTCCTTTGAGGTGAGAAAAAGCATCGAAGATGCCGCGGGCGTCAAGCTTGCCGCACCCGAGTGCTATCGCAGAGGCAGGCTCGCTCTTATGGATTGCGGAATACGCAGAAAGCTGTCTGTCAGCGTGGCAACTGCTACCCTTGCAGGCGATGAAAATGAGATCTCAGGCGACTCGATATCCTGCTTTGAAACCGACGACGACTACTTCTGTGCCCTACTCTGCGACGGTATGGGCAGTGGAGAGGTGGCAAAGGAGACCTCGGAATTTGCCGCAGATTACATAAAAAAAGCCACCCGACACAGTGGTGAGGGTGACTCTATGATGCTCATGCTCAACCGCCTGATAAAGGCAGGAAAAGAGGAATGCTCATCAACCGTAGACCTATTTCGCTTGGACCTGCTGCGTGGCGGAGGAGAATTTATAAAAAGCGGTGCGCCTCCCTCATTTGTGAAGCGTGACAGCTCCATTTTCCGAATTCGGTCACACACAGCACCCATAGGTCTGATGTCTGCGGTGGACTCCGAGCGCACAAGGGTTGAGATCAAGCCCGACGACTACATCTTCCTTATGTCCGACGGTGTCTCGGACGAAAGCGAGGACGCCCCCTGGCTTCTACTTCTCTTAGGCGAGGATGCGCCGAGAAGTCTCGATGAATATGCAAGGAAAATCCTTACCGAGGCAAGAAAAAACCGCGAGACCAAGGATGATATGAGCGTTATCGTTATTCGTGTCAACGGAATATAGTCTACGGCATATACTGAAGGTAAAGGAGGACGAAATGAAAATAGTCGTAATGAATTCACCAAAGGCACTCCGCCGCCTTCTCGCCAAAATCTTCGGCGTTGAAATAAACAAAAAGTAACATATAAAAAGCGGTTTTGTAGCCTTTAGTTTACAAAACCGCTATATTTATTTAAGTTTATTGACGAAACGCTCGATTTTTTCAAGAGCCTCTGCAATATGCTTCACGCTGTAGGCGTAGGATATTCTGGCGTATCCCTCTCCGCACTCGCCAAAGGCTGTGCCGGGTACGATGGCACACTTTTCCTCTCTCAGAAGTCTCTCGCAAAACTCCTCGGAGCTTAGACCGAGACCACCAATGTAAGGATAAATATAGAACGCGCCCTCGGGCATCAGAGTGGGAATACCAATTTTATTAAGTCCCTCGTGAATAAAGACTCTGCGTCGGTTGTACTCGGCACACATTTCGGCAATATCACCGTCGCCGTTTTTCAACGCCTCTACCGCCGCAAACTGCGATGCGGTGGGAGCGCACATAATGGCGTACTGGTGTAGCTTTGTCATCTGTGCGATCCACGCCTTAGGTCCGCAGAGGTAGCCAAGACGCCAGCCCGTCATTGCATACGCCTTGGAAAATCCAGAGGCGATGACGGTGCGCTCTGCCATACCTTCTACGTTGGCAATGGAAACGTGATGCTTGCCAAAGGTAAGCTCGGCATATATCTCGTCGGAGAGAACGGCAATGCTCCTGTCACGAAGAACGTCCGCAAGAGCCTCAAGCTCCTCCCTCTCAAGAATTGCACCGGTTGGATTGTTGGGATAAGGCAGGACAAGAAGCTTGGTTCTTTCGGTGATCGCCGAGGAAAGCTCGTCGGGAGTAAGCTTAAAGCCGTTTTCTGCCTTGGTATTGATAATAACAGGGGTCGCTCCTGCCATTCTCACAATAGGCTCGTAGCAAACGAAGGAGGGCATTGGAATAATGACCTCGTCTCCCGGGTTAACAAGCGAGCGAATGGCAACGTCGATCGCCTCGCTTCCGCCCACGGTAATAAGCACCTCGGACGGGTCGAAATCAAGGTCGAAGCGACGCTTCATATAGCGAGAAACCTCTGTGCGAAGCTCAGGCAGACCTGAGTTTGAGGTATAGTAGGTCTGGCCACGCTCGAGAGAGGTGATCGCCGCCTCACGAATGTGCCAGGGGGTAACGAAGTCGGGCTGACCAACGGTCAGCGCAGTAACGTCGCCCATATCGGCTAAAAGGTCAAAAAACTTTCGGATTCCCGATGGCTTAATGTCCTTTAGCGTTTCGGATAACATATTATTATGATCTATCATATACAGCTAACTTCTCTGGGATCTTTCTTAGGCATGGAGTAAATCACGCCGTTGTATTTGTAGGTTTTGAGAACAAAATGAGTTGCGGTTGCGGTAACGAACTCAATGGGAGCGAGCTTTCTCGCAACGAAGTAGGCAACCTCCTTCATAGTTTTGCCCTCAATAAGCACGGTGAAATCAAAGCCACCCGACATAAGATAGAGACACTTGATCTCAGGGTAGTTCTGAATCTTCTCGGCGATCTTGTCAAAGCCGTCGTCACGCTGAGGCATAACCTTTACCTCAATAAGTGCGGTAACGGTCTCCTTGTCGGTCTTATCCCAGTCGATAACCGCCTGGTAACCGAGGATAACCCCCTCCTTCTCCAGCTGGCGGATCATCGCCTTTATATCACCCTCCTCCTTCTCGAGCATGAGAGACAGCTCCGAGGGAGTAAGTGTTGCATCCTTTTCAAGTAATTCCAAAAGCTTTTCCATTATTTACAGCTCCTATATTATTTTCCAATTATTCTATACTATATTATGCCCATTGTCAAGGAAAATTTAAGTTTTTTCGTCTTCCCAATTACAAGGATTCTTAGGATCCTTCCTGTCCCTATTACAATTTTCGGAACGAAGACATCTTCTACATATATTCCTTTTTGGTATCATACTTCGAATCAGCTTAGAGGCAACCAGGGCATAAAATCCATAGACTACCAAAACGCCCAAAATGGTCCAAACTATCCACATAACTGACCCCTTTTTTATTTATTATATCACTCCCCAGGAGCTTTGTCAATAAAATGAGCTGTCTCAAATGCAAAATTTGAGACAGCTTTTAAAATGTGATAAGGGGATAGTCAGATTTAGGGGAGAAGCGTCGCTTTTCAAGTCGTTAGGTGTATATAAATACATCGAGGCTTGAAAATTACGGTAGAAATTTTATTTTGATTGGCAACTGCCGTTACAGCCCTGGCAATGACCCGAGCAGGTCTTGCTATCAGGACAGCCGATGCATTTCTGTCCCGACCTCTTTGCCTTGATAATGTAAGCCGTGGCGGCAAACACTATAATTGCCACAATAGCGATAATTATGTAGTCAACAGGCTTCATAGATTACTTCCTCACACATGCCTTCTTGCCCTGACGAGCACAAAGGTAGACAAGCACAGCAGCAAAGAGAAGAACGAAGATAAGTCCGCCGACAAAGCCTGCACCGAGAGAGCCGGTAACGATAAGAGTACCGATCTGGTATACAAGGAAGCCGATGGTGTATCCTGTTGCAAGCTGAAGCGCAATACCGCCCCAGAACCACTTTTTGTCGCTGATCTCGCTATTCATAGCGCCCATTGCAGCGAAGCAAGGAGGAGTAAAGAGATTGAACATAAGGTATGCAAGAGCGGCTACCTTGGTAAGACCAACCATAGCGGCAGCAACCTCGTTGCCTGCGCCAACCATCTCAAGATCCTCGTTTACAACGAAGCCGTAGCATACCGCAAGGGTACCAACAACATTCTCCTTGGCAATAAATCCTGTAACTGCCGCAGCAGCAAGCTGCCAAGCGGTAATTCCAACTACGGGAACGAGAAGTGCCGCAACGGGATTTGCAATAGATGCAAGAATAGAGGTGTGCTCCATTCCCTCCTCAACGAGCTGAAGGCTCCAATCGAAGGACTGCATAATGAACACGACTGCGTTACATACGAGAATAATAGTACCTGCCTTAACTATGTACGCCCAACCACGGCTGAGCATATCGGAAAGGGCACGCTTCAGCGAGGGAGTCTTGTACTCGGGAAGCTCGATGATGAAATAGGACCTCTTCTTGCTGTTGCCGGTGATCTTATTTACAAGCAGCGCACCGAGAAGAATAAGAAGAATACCAACGAAGTACATGAGAGTTCCTACCCAGCTTGCCTCGTCGAAGAAAGCACCTGCAAAGAGCGCGATAACGGGAAGCTTCGCACCGCAGGGCATCCAGGGGGTGAGCATAGCCGCAGCGTTTCTCTCACGCTCGTTACGGATAGTACGGCAAGCCATTACGCCGGGGAT
>SVTZ01000076.1 GCA_015063525.1 Oscillospiraceae bacterium | reverse complement strand
TGAGATCATACTCGCTCCACGCATCGACGACCTAGGCTGCGTTTATTCCTCTCTTAGAGCCTTTCTCGATGCCCCTGAGAACGATAAGGCGGTTTCGGTCCTTGCGGTATTTGATAACGAGGAGGTTGGCTCGGAGACAAAGCAGGGCGCATCCTCTACCTTCCTTGATATGACCCTGAGGGCTATTGCCGGCAGCGAGGCAAAGTATTCCTCGATGCTTTATAACAGCTTTATGGTAAGCGCAGATAACGCCCACGCTATCCATCCCAATCACCCTGAGCTTTCCGACGGCACTCACGCGCCCGTTCTTGGCGGCGGCGTGGTAGTTAAGTATAACGCAAATCAGCGTTACACCACCGATGCGATATCCGACGGCATCTTCACCACCATTTCGCAGCGCGCTGGCGCAAAGCTTCAGAAGTTCTCAAACCGTGCGGATACCGTCGGCGGATCAACCCTTGGATCTATCTCCAATACCCGCGTCTCGATCTCCACGATCGACATCGGTCTTCCCCAGCTTGCGATGCACTCGGCAACCGAGACGGCTGCAGTTAGCGACCTTTCTGATATGATAAGGGTCCTCACCGAGCTTTATTCTTCGGGAATAGAGAAGCGGTGCGACGTGATTTATATTAAGTAAAAGTATAGGCGACGGAAATCCGTCGCCTTAAATAATTTATTTCATCATTTGATTTGCGAACGCGCAAATAAGCTCTGCGGTTCCTTCAATACCGAGAGTCGAGGAGTTGATCGCCATATCGTAGTTATCAAACTTTCCCCATTTGTTGCCGGTGTAGAAGTTGTAGTATGTAGCTCTGCGCTTGTCTGTCTTGCTTATAGCATCTATTACCTGCGCCGATTTAAGATCGGGATGCCTCTCAAGCACTCTCTCTCGGCGGTGGTCAAGATCGCCGTAGATAAAGAGGCGAAGAATGTTCGGCTCGTCACGAAGAACGTAATCGGCGCATCTGCCGATGAAGATACCGCTGCCCTCGGCGGCGTATTCCTTTATCACCTCAGACTGAAGCAGAAACAGCTTGTCGCTGAGAGGCATCTTGTAACCAAAATGCATAGCCGCACCAAGGGTGTTAGAGCCCATTGCGAGAGTGTAGAGCAGGCTGTTTGCCGCAGACTCGTCCGCTTTCTTAAGCACCTCAACGTTGAGGTCGCCCTTTGCTGCAGCCTCGGTAATGAGAAGCTTGTCGTAGATAGGAATTCCCAGAGATGCCGCAACGCGCTCGCCTATCTCGCGGCCGCCGCTTCCGTACTGACGTGCAATCGTGATAATGATCTTTTTTGCCATGGTATACATCCTCCTCAGCGTTCTTTACCTTTATTTTATCACAAAAAAATCAATTTGTAAATACCTGATACCTTAAAAAATCAAAACGCCGGGATAGATCTCCCGGCGTATTCTTATGCTATACGATATCTGATATTTTATAAAGATATTCGGCAACGTCTGCACGTGTTATACTCTCGGAGAGCGTTGCGCTGTCCTCCGCATCAAAAACGCCTAGCGAGCACATTGCGTACACTCCGGCCCTTGCCCAGACGGGAATATTGCTGTCTGCGGCAAATACACTCTCCTCTCCCTCACCGTCAGAGCCGATAAGAGTTGCAAGAATCTTTGCCGCCTCGTATCTTGTGATTTCCTCGTCAGGAGAGAAGAGAAGCTTTCCGTCCTTGAAATCACCGGTTATTATGCCAATGCGCTGGGCGGTGGCAATATATCCCTTAAGCGAGGGCGAAATATCCGCGTCGTCGTCAAAATAGGTGGAGGTTAGGGTGGAGTCTGCTCTCAGCCCCGCGCATTTCATCGCCATGGCCACAAATTCCGCCCGTGAGACCGTTTCATCGGGCTCGAAGTACAGATCGTCGCCAACCTGTCTTCCACTCATTATGCCCATAGCAGTCATCGCCACGGCGGCATTATACTCCTCGCGCTCAACCATATCGCGGTATACCGTGTCGCACATCCTCTCGCTTACCTTTACCGATACTGTCATAGGCTCTGAGTAATTTCCGTACTCGTCTCTTGCAACGTAGGTGAACTTATCCTTTCCCGTATAGCCGGCTGTCGGTGTGTACTGATATCGACCGCTGTCTTTTTCGGTAAGTGTCAGTACACCCTTCTTAGGATAAGTCACTATGATATACTCAATCTCGTCGCCCTCGGGATCGTGTGCATCAAGATTGCCGAAGAAGGAAATAGCCTCCTGTGTGGTGATATTTGCCGCGCCCATAGAGTCACCGAGAGCCTCGGGAGCGTAGTTTACCTTGTCGATAAATTTGAGTATGCACTCAATTTCCGCGCCACCCGCGTAGCCGTCTACGGTGAACTTAAAGCTGCACTCGCTGACCGAGTCGGATGCGGGAATAAACACAAGCGCACCAAGATTTTTTCGCTTTATAACACGGCCCTTGCCTACACGCCTTCCGCTGAGAAGCAGCGTTCCCTCGGTTGATGACGGTATCTCGGTGATAGTTATGGTGTCAAAATCGCTGAGAGTAAGAGCCGACTTGAAATCTCCGTCTGTAAAGCAGATCTTCTGACCGATGAGTCCGGTTTTGATCATATTGACACCCGAGGCTACCACTCTTGCTCCGTGACCGAAGTAGGCAGAGGCAGATATCGCAGTGAGACAAATTATAGATGTAATTATCGAGGCAGTAATAAGCAGAGAGAGTAATTTTTTCATTTTTGACCTTTCCTTTCCGTTTTCCATAGGATAAGGTTATTTTTGTCATTCGCGTCTTATTTTATACGGTGGAAAAATGGCTGAATAAGTAGAAAGGGACTTGAAATAGTCGAAAAAAGTTGGTATAATATTCGTAGTAAAATACTAAGGGGAAGTATTATGACTCACAACGTCCCACCCGAGACCCTGAAGGGTACAATTGAAAATCTCGTCTACCGCAATGAGAGCAACGATTACACCGTCCTTGAGATAGTTGACGGTGAGGATAATCTCGTGACCGCGGTAGGCGTTATGCCCATGGCATTTGAAGGTGAGATAGTGACTCTAAAAGGCAGATGGACCGTTCACAAGGAATTCGGCAAGCAGTTCGCATTCGACTCCTTCGACAAGAGCCTTCCCGATGATGTTGACGGTATTTTCAAGTACCTCTCATCGGGAACGATAAAGGGCGTTGGTCCGGTAACAGCCCTTAAGATAGTCAACCGATTTGGCGCAGATAGCTTTGATGTCATAGAGCACCGACCCGAGTGGCTTGCTGATATTTCGGGCATAACGAGGAAAAAGGCAGCCGCAATATCCGAGTCCTTTAGAGAGCAGTCGGGCATACGCGGCGTTATGATGTTCTGTAAGGATTATATGGGCGTCGGCGAGGTTGCAAAGGTCTATAAGAGATTCGGCGCGGGCGCGGTTGGCATTATCCGTGATAATCCTTATATACTGTGTGAGAGTGAGACAGGAATCCCCTTTGCGAAGGCTGATGCCATAGCAAAAAGCCTCGGTCTCGACCCCGGGTCAAAAAACAGAATACTAAGCGGAATAGTTTATGTTCTGTCACGCGCAGCCGTTTCGGCGGGACACACCTGTCTTCCCGAGAATGAGCTGGTAGAAGATGCGGCAGAGCTGCTTGAGATTGAAGCACATATGATTAGAGATAATCTTGAAATACTTCTTGACGAATCCGAGCTTTCGCTCTACACAAAGGACGGCGTAAAATATATAATGACCTCAGAGACCGCAGAGGAGGAGGATATGATCGCCCGCGGACTTCGCCGTATTTCAGAGAGCGCAGGCTACTTTGGCTCGACCGATATCTCTGCCCTTATAGAGAAGGTGGAGAGAGAGCTTGATATATGCTTTGCGCCTATGCAGAGGCAGGCGCTGTTCGCCTCTCTTGAGAACGGTGTTATGATACTGACGGGAGGCCCGGGAACAGGAAAGACTACCGTAGTCAAGGCTATGCTTTCCATATTCAACAGTATGGGACTTAAGACCGTTCTTGCGGCTCCTACCGGACGCGCGGCAAAGAGAATGAGCGAGGCGACCGGTGACGAGGCTAAGACAGTACACAGGATGCTTGAGATGGAGCGTACGACCGATGGCAGTATTCGCTTCGGACGCAACGAGAGAAATCCACTGTCGGAAAATGCGGTTATAGTAGACGAGTCATCTATGCTCGATCTTTCGCTTACCTCCTCGCTGATAAGGGCTATGAAGCGTGGCTCGAGGCTTATTCTTATAGGAGACTCCGATCAGCTTCCCAGCGTTGGTGCAGGGAACGTGTTGGCAGACCTCTTAGGCTCTGAGAGAATAAAGACCGTAAGGCTAACCGAGATATTCCGTCAGTCGGGTGAGAGCCTTATTATCACCAACGCGCATAGAATAAACGAGGGCATCGCTCCCATTATCAATGTCACCGATAATGATTTCTTCTTCGTACGCAGAGAGCGAGAGGGAGATATTGCGGAAACGATAGCAAGCCTTATAGACGAGAGGCTTCCACGAACCTACGGCAAAGATATAAAGGAGAAAATACAGGTAATAACACCGTCCAAGAAAGGGACAGCCGGAGTGGAGGCGGTCAACGCAATACTCCAGGAGCGCTTAAATCCCGCAGCAAAGTTCAAGAAGGAAAAGGCTGCACACGGGGTTATCTTCCGAGAGGGAGACAGGGTAATGCAGATATCCAATAACTATGATATCGAATGGGAGAAGAACGGCGCGGTTGGCGTCGGACTCTTTAACGGAGATATCGGAATTATTGAAAGCATCAACCAAAGTGATGACAGTATGACAATACGTTTTGACGATAAAATTGCAGAGTACTCCTTCTCAATGCTTGAGGATCTGGAGCTTGCTTATGCTATCACGGTTCACAAGAGTCAGGGAAGTGAATATCCTGTAGTTATTATCCCCATGTACAGTTGTGCGCCTATGCTTATGGTGCGAAACCTGTTTTACACGGCGGTTACCAGGGCGAGAAATATGGTTATTCTTGTAGGAAGATCGAATATCCCTCGAAAAATGACCGAAAATAACAGTCAAATTGCAAGATATACCGCTTTAAAGGATAAAATTTGTAATTATATTTAAAAATAGACTTGAAATTTCCGTACAAATGTAGTATAATGTGGTGTAGCTGTAAAAATGTATGGATTATCAGCAGTACTATGAAAGGATGACGGTATGGTTACTAAAATAGGTCTCGACCTGGGTTATGCCAATATTACCATAAGTGACACCGGCGCAGGCGTTTATCGCGAGCAATCGGTAGCTTTAATAGATAAGAATAGCCGCCGCATCATTTCTGTCGGAAATTCTGCTATAGAGAAGGGCGAGGAGCTTAGCGATCAGGCGGTGCTTGTAAGACCCTTCAAGAATGGCATACTGTTTGACAAGCAGATAACTCAGAGCGTTGTTTCCTATGTTACCGACGCGTTACCTAAAGATGATCGCGTCAGATGTACCATCGGCGTTCCATCCGATCTTATGCCGAAGCAAGAGAAGGAGATATTTGACATTCTTAGCGAGGCCGGGATTTCGGATTGCTATGCAGTTAACCGTTCTGTTGCCGCATTGATCGGCGCAGGCGGATCACCCTTGCAGAACGTTATTTCTGTAAACGTCGGCGCTTCCAGCACCGAGATTGCGGTGCTTAATAACGGAGAGGTTGTATATGCTCATAAAGAGCCTGTCGGCGGTGAGGACTTTGATAAGGCCGTCAGACGTTATATAAGCGATCAGGGCGGTGTAAACGTTTCACTCTCGGTTGCACGAGCAATAAAGGAGCAGTTAGGCTCCGTGTGGCACGGTAAGCAGGAGGAGACGGTTGACATTGAGGGAACACTCTCTCTTACCGGTAACAAGGTAAAGATGACTATCTCAACTGAGGATATAGTCGGTGTGTTTGAGCAGCCATTGCATAAGCTTCTTATGGCTGTTGCGGTTGCGGTAAAGAAGATCCCTCTTGACGCCGTTCAGAAGACACTTAAAAACGGAGTAGTGCTTACAGGCGGAGGAGCGATGATCCACGGACTTGATCTTATGATGAGCAAGGTTCTCGGCGTTACCGTCAGAATGCCTGCCGATCCCATCGACTCGGTGGCTAAAGGACTTTCAATTATTAATACCAAAATACCGGTGAAGGGCAGGGCGGCCAGAAAGAACGTTACAAGCACCATCGCCACATACTACAAAGATAACAAATAATAAAGTAAAGGAAAAAATACATATGAAGAATTCATTACTCTTTAAGGTTTTGGCGGGCGTGCTTGCAGGTCTTATGATAATTCCCATTATCGCCGCTACTATCATCTACTTCCTTCAGTAACAGGTTAAAAATGAGTCTCCGATTTTGACGGAGGCTCCTTTTTTTATTCAATAGTTTCGGGAAATAATACGTCGAGATCATCAGCGGGGAAGAGAGCTTTTTTGTAATAACAATTGGCGGAAAAGGCGAAAATACATTTTTCCGCACCAATCGAACGCATATGTTAGCCAATGTGGAAAACTGCAAATTTTAAGAGAGAAACCTCTTCTGCGGCATCAAAAAAAGTGTGGAAAACCTTGTTGTAAAAAGTATACTATTCCGTTATATGACACAAAATCTTGCATAAAACGCGCAAAACATTAATAAAATGAGTGTATAGCGATGTGGAAAATTCATTTATCGGATAACGGAAAATGGCAACCGAATATTATCAACATTTTTAAATGAACGGAAAAATATACCTTCTGTTTTTCTTCAACATTCTTGATGACTCTGATGTTGAAAAGCTCTTTTTTATTTGACGATTTTGATTAATGAAGTCTTTTTTTCTTTTTAAAAGTACTTGTGTTTATTGTTTATCAATGAAATGAATTTTTAATTTGCGCAAAAAAAGCGGACCGCAATTTGCGGTCCGCTATATGTATTTGTGAGAAACTTATCTCTTCTTGTTCTTAGTAATGCAGGTGAAGGTGTTGCCGTAGATGCTCTCGTAAGAGGAAGCTGCAGGAGCAGGCTCGTTTACAACGACCTGAGGAACTTCCTGAACAACGGGCTCTGCTTCTACCTTCTTGAAGGTCTCCTCAAAGGAAGGCATAGGAGCAGGCTGAGCTACGGGAGTCTCGATAACGGGAGTGTTAACGACTCTGCTGTTCTCAACCTTTCTAGTGTCAGAGTTATCTGCAATGAATCCGGTAGCAATAACGGTTACACGCATCTCGTCCTGAAGGGTGGGATCGAATGCAGCACCCCAAATTATATTTGCATCGGGATGAGCTTCTTCATAGATCATATTGGAAGCAGCGTCGATCTCATCGAGCTGGATATCCT
>SVTZ01000075.1 GCA_015063525.1 Oscillospiraceae bacterium | reverse complement strand
CACGTAGTATCCTTCGGTTACATAGTTGATAGGATACGCAAGTCTGCGCTTGCCCCACTCGTTAACGTCAACGTCAGTGCCGTTCTCGTTAATGAGATTTACGAACTTCTCAACATTAGCCTTGATATCATCCTCAGCGAGGTTGCCGCTGATAACGAAGAGAGTTTCGTAAGAACAAATCTTCTTTTCCATCTGATTTTTACCTCCTTTTGGTCTTTTGGCCGTCTTTCGACAGCAAGGGGTTGGGCACACTAGCCCAAGCTACCAAAGTATTATATCACAAGCCCTGAGCTTTGTCAAGAGAATTTTAAAAAAATTACAAATACTCTTGTTTTTTTTACTATAATATTGTATAATAATAAAGAAACTATAGAAGGGGGGCGGAAAAATGACGTTTATCGAGAAGGCTTACGCGAAAATTAATCTTTTTCTTGACGTGATAGGACGAAGGAAAGACGGTTTTCACGATATAAAATCCGTTATGCAATCCGTCAGCCTATGCGACACGCTTACTGTTTCTGCGGAGAAAGCAGACAGGGTCGAGATAATTCTGACTTCAAACATAAATTCGCTTCCGACAAATAATACAAACCTTGTTTACCGTTCTGCCCTGGCTTATATGTCTAAATTCTCAATTTTAGCTAAGGTGGATATTTATCTTGAGAAGAATATACCTATTGGTGCCGGTCTTGGTGGAGGTTCGTCTGATGCGGCGGCGACTCTTCGCGCTATAAACAAAATTTTCGGACTTGCAAGCGAGGCGGAGCTTATTGAATTGGCAGCTGAGATCGGCAGCGACGTGCCATTTTGTCTTATTGGCGGATCTGCAATATGCACCGGGCGCGGTGAAAGGATAGAAAAGCTTAAGGTAGGCTCGCTTATGCATTTCGTTATTGCAATTGGTGATGACCGTATTTCAACTCCCGAGGCATACGGACGTCTTGACGAGAAATACGGCGCCTTCGCTGACGGCAAATATAAGAGCAGAGAAGAAACGATCAATATTATTGCTGCGCGAATTGAAAATGGCGGGAACGTGTCTGATCTGCTATACAATATTTTTGAAAGCGTGACAGAGCTTGAGTCTATAGATAAAATCAAAGAAATAATGGCAAAAAACGGGGCAGAATCCTGTTTAATGAGTGGAAGCGGTCCTGCGGTGTTTGGAATATTTAAAAATTCGTCCGACGCGAAAATTACGCAAGCAATGCTGACCGAGGCAGGCTTCACCGCATTCGTTTGTCACACGGTTTAGGAGAGAATATGATATACGATCTTCTTGCGCCCTTCTATGATGCGATCAACGCTGAGATAGACTATAAAAAATGGGCGGACTTCATTGAACAAATATTGAATAAGGAATGCAAGGAAAGACCTGAGCTTGTACTTGACCTTGGCTGTGGCACAGGAAAAATGACCATGGAGCTTGCAAGGCGCGGATACGATATGACCGGCATCGACTATTCGCCTGAGATGCTTGATATCGCTCGCTCTGAGGCCGAGGCTGAGGGTCACGATGTTCTATGGCTTTGCCAGGATATGCGCGAGTTTGAGCTTTACGGTACGGTAGATGCCGCCGTATGCTGCCTCGACTGTATTAATCATCTTGAGGATGCAGCGGATCTCGAAAAATGCTTTTCGCTGGTTCATAACTATCTTATCCCGGACGGAATATTTATTTTTGATATCAACGGCAGATACAAGTTTGAAAATATTTACGCCGACAATACATACGCTATGGAGGAGGAGGGCGCAATGTGCGTCTGGGAGAATTATTACGATCCCGAAAGCAGGATTTGCGATTTCTACATTACCTTATTTAAGGAATGCTCCGATGGAAGATACGAAAGACATGACGAAACTCAAAGCGAGAGAATGTATACTCTTGAAGAGATAAAATCCGCACTTAAAAAAACAGGAATGGAATGCCTTTACGCCCTCGGAAATTTTGACTTTTCGCCTGGTAGTGACGAATGCGAGAGGATTTATATTGTAGCAAAATGCAGAAAAGGATAATTTATGGAAAACAAGATTATTAGAAACTCAACCATACTTCGCGCAATGACCAGAGATGGCTCTGCCCGGATTTTAGTTATCGATTCGAGAAAAATCGTGAATGATATGATCGGATTTCATAGGACAAGTCCCACCGCCTCCGCGGCTCTCGGCAGACTTGTAACAGCTGCGTCGATGATAGGAACGATGCTTCCCGAGGATGGCGACACGGTTACCGTGAGTATTCAGGGCGATGGCGAGGCAGGCAGACTTCTTGCGGTTGGCGATTACTTTGGCAACGTTAAGGGATATATCCAGAATCCACTTGCAAATCCTCCGAAAAAACCTAACGGAAAGCTTGATGTTGGTGCTGCTGTTGGTAACGGAACCATTTCCTTTGTTAAATCTGTAGGAGCTATTGAGCCGCAGATCGGTACTATTGAGCTTGTTTCCGGCGAGATAGCGGAGGATATTGCTACCTATTTTGCGAAGAGCGAGCAGATTCCCACCGTTCTTTCGCTGGGGGTACTGGTGGATACCGATTATTCCTGCCTCGCGGCGGGCGGTGTACTTATTCAGCTTATGCCTTTCCCCGATGAGAGCACAGTCGACCTTATCGAGCGAAATGCGGCAGATCTCGTTAACATTTCACGCCATTTTGCAGCCGGTCTCACAAACGAGCAGATAATGGAAATCGCTATGCGCGACATTCCCTTTGATATCTTCGACACCATTGAGGTCGCTTATAAGTGCGACTGCTCTGCCCACCGTATGCAGGAGAAGATCAAGAGTCTAGGAAAGGGAGAGATCCTGAAAATGCTTGACGAGCAGGTAGCAGAGGGGAAGCCTCGCGAGCTTACCGCGATCTGTCGCTTCTGCAATAGCGAATACACCTTTAGCGAAAAAGATCTTGTTTAATAACGAAATTGATCCTCGGGACGTATAATGAACCGAGGATCTTTTATTTTGGGGTGATAATATGAACTTGAAGGCGATGAATATGTTTTTATCAGAGGACAATATAAAAAAACACCTTGAGCATTTAAGAAATGAGAAGCTAAAATATTCGATACTAGAAAAAAGCGTTCCCGAGTTAAAGGGAAAATCAATAAATGAAATTTCTCGGGCTAACTTGAGCCGTGATATTAAAGAAGAGGCGTTGCGCCTGCTGTGGTACATAAGATCTCACGAGACATTCTTTGATTCATTTACCGTTAATCCGAAAAGATCAGAGACGGTTGAAAAACATTCTTCTTCAAGAGAACGGCTGGTTTACGATATATTCCTGCAGGCTAAGGACAGGGAATACGGATTTCTTTACGTTTATGCCGACAAGCAAGGGGCGCCCCGCATCGCTGTATCAGACTATAACGAGGGCGTATACCTAAGATATGAGCCGATACTGAGTATTGATCTTTACGAGCATACCTATTTTTCGGACTATGGCTTTTCAAAGGATAAGTTTTTGCGTAACGCACTTATGTATCTTGATACCGGAAGGCTTTAATATTTTTATGATATTCTTGACAAGAGCCGCTAAAAAGGGTATAATTACTATGTAAAGAAAAATAAGGAAGGTATCAAAATGAGTGTTTTAAAGGGAAATGCCGTAGTCGGTCAGTCAGGCGGACCAACTGCCGCGATAAACTCAACCCTTGCAGGAGTGATCCGCGGCGCAAAAGAGGCAGAGAAGCAGGGGGTTATTAAGACCCTTTACGGTATGAGAAACGGTATTGAAGGGCTTCTTGAAGAGAAGCTTATCGACCTTACCGATTTCTTCGATTCAGAGGATAAGCTCAGAACCCTTGAGACAACTCCTGCGGCGGCTCTCGGTTCTTGCAGAAAAAAGATGAAGTCTCCAGAAGATGATCCCGAGACATACGAGAGGCTTATCGATATATTCAGAAAATACGACATAAGATACTTCTTCTATATCGGCGGAAATGATTCTATGGACACGGTTTCAAAGCTTTCTGCCTACGCTGCAGAGCAGGAGTACGAGCTTCGGGTTATAGGTGTTCCAAAGACTATTGACAACGATCTTATGGCCACCGATCATACTCCCGGATTTGGTTCTGCCGCAAAATATGTGGCGATTACAATGAAAGAGATACTTCGCGACATTTCGGTTTATAATATGAAGGCGGTCACGATAGTTGAGATAATGGGCAGAGATGCCGGATGGCTTACCGCGTCTGCCGCCCTGACTAAGCTCTCGGGCGGTGTCGCTCCCGATCTTATTTATCTCCCCGAGTGTGCCTTTGATCCGGAGGCGTTTCTTTCTTCCATTAACGAGATACAGAAGAAGCAGCCCGCAGTGCTCGTCGCGATCTCTGAGGGAATAAAATTTGCCGACGGACGATACGTTGGCGAAGGACTCGGAGGCAGGAAGGTTGATGCCTTTGGCCACGTCGCGCTCTCGGGGGCAGGCAAGGTGCTAGAGCAGCTTGTAAAGGAAAAACTTGGTTGTAAGGTACGTTCGATAGAGCTTAATCTTCCTCAAAGATGCGCCTCACACACCGCATCTGCTACCGATATCGCTGAATCATCAGGAGTTGGCTTTGCCGCGGTTCGTGCGGCTGTGTCGGGAAAAACCGGAGTTATGATGACGATAGACCGAATTCCATCAGAGGATTATTTAGTAAGCTTCGGCTCCGCCAATATAGCAGAGATTGCTAACGAGGTAAAGCGTGTTCCACTCGAATACATTAATGCAGAAGGAAACGGTGTTACCGACGAATGTATAAACTATCTTTCGCCTCTTATTCAAGGCGAAATAAGGATCGAGTATGAAAACGGTCTGCCAAAGCATATCGTTTTGTCATAAAAATAATGAAAAAGTGCCGAAATTCGGCACTTTTTTTGTTTACCAGCTTGTGCTGTTATTTTTTCTTTCTTCCTCTGTCTCACCGCCGCCGCGGTCGTCCTTGCTTCTGAAGGCCTTTACTATAAGGTATATAGCAACTCCTGCGATCACAACGGCAAAAATAACTGTAAAGATATCCGAGCCGGCTATAGTTTTGTCAAATACGTTATCAATATCATCTATAACGATTACTATCGGAATGTCGGTCTCCTCGGTAAAGTCGGTCAGGGCGCGGTTGATGGTTTCCTCATTTACCGAAAGCGAGCTGTGATTTGTAACGTGTGATTTGTAGCCTGCGGGAGAGCCGTTTTCCTCAATAAAGGATGAGTCGATGCCGAGGTTAACTATTTCATCGGTCATACCGTCAACCACTGACGCGAGATTTTTGCTTAAAGAATGTTCAAAGTAGGAATTAATATTGCCGGTCATCTCACGTCCGAATTCAGTGTACTCGTTACCAAACATATAGTTGATATCATTTGCAATATTGTCTCCTACCCAAGCGATGGTGTAATAACCCTCGTAGCTTTCGTCAGCGAGGAAAACGATAAGAATATTGTCCTCGTAGTCCTTGGCGTTCTTGAATTCCGCCGCGTATTGGCGGTTTGCGTAATCCTCCATCTTTGGCTCGTCATAAAGGATCTGGCCGCCGTTTGCAACATTTGAAATAGATGAGCCGAGCGAGCCGATAACGCTGAATATAAGCGATCCCGCTATAAGTAAAATAATAACGGGCAACAGCATCATTCCCATCAAACCGCCAAGGCATCCGCCACCATATCCAAATCCGAAGAAGGGTCTATGAAAACCAAAAAATGGTCTGTGGAAATGATGGTGCGGGGGTCTGTGATGGAATCCTCCCGGTCTGTGTCCTCCGCCGAAGCCTCCGCCTCTGCCTCCTCCAAATCCGCCTCCGCGTGATCCACCGCCAAAGCCGCCGCCTCTTGATCCTCCACCGGGTCCTGGCATATTTATATCCTCGCTTTCGTAATTAGTCTTATGTATCATTATTTTACCAAATAAATGTTAACAATTCAAGTCTTTTTGTTTTTTGTATTAATATTTTATCAAAGGGGTTGATTTTTGTCGCCTTTTATGATATAATGCTATAGAAATTAAATAATGCTTATCAAGAGTGGCGGAGGGACTGGCCCTGCGAAGCCCGGCAACCTGTTTTTTTCAAGGTGCTAAATCCCGATAGATGAGTTATTCTCTAATGCTCGGGAGGAATGCCGCCTTCCGAGCTTTTGATTTTGAAAGGACGAAAAAATGAAGAAAATTCTTTTTACATCAGAGTCGGTGACCGAAGGCCATCCTGACAAAATATGCGATAAGATATCCGACGCCATTCTCGATGAAATGATAGCCCAGGATCCTATGTCACGCGTTGCCTGCGAGACCTTTGCCACCACCGGTATAATTACCGTTATGGGTGAGATCACAACAAACGCTCGTGTTGACGTGCAGAAAATTGTACGCGATACCGTTGCTGAGATCGGCTACGATAGGGCAAAGTACGGCTTCGACGCTACTACCTGCGCAGTTATCAGCTCTATCCACGAGCAGAGCGCGGATATTGCTCTTGGAGTTGATAAGTGCCTTGAGGCAAAGGAGGGTCAGCTTTCCGACGAGCTTGATACAGGTGCGGGCGATCAGGGACTTATGTTCGGTTATGCCTGCGATGAGACCCCCGAGCTCATGCCTCTTCCCATCTCCCTGGCGCATAAGCTTGCAAAGCGGCTTACCGAGGTGAGGAAGAATGGTACACTCTCCTATCTCCGTCCCGACGGAAAGACCCAGGTTACCGTTGAGTATATCGACGGTGTGCCTGCCCGTATTGATACTATCGTTGTTTCCTCACAGCACTCCGCAGAGATCGATTCGGCTACCATTCGCAAGGATATTATCGATAAGGTTATCCTTCCCACTATTCCGAAGGAGCTTATCGACGGTAAGGTTAATATCTACGTAAACCCCACCGGCCGTTTTGTTATCGGCGGTCCTCAGGGTGATACCGGTCTTACCGGCAGAAAGATCATCGTTGATACCTACGGCGGATACTCTCGTCACGGTGGCGGAGCCTTCTCCGGCAAGGATCCTACTAAGGTTGATCGCAGTGCCTCCTATGCAGCAAGATACGTTGCAAAGAATATTGTTAAGGCCGGCCTTGCTAAAAAATGCGAGGTGCAGATAGCTTATGCTATCGGCATTGCAAAGCCTGTGTCGGTTATGATCGACACCTTCGGTACTGCAACCGTGGACGATGAAAAAATTGTTGCCGCAGTAAACGCGCTCGTTGATCTTCGCCCCGCGGCGATCATAAAAAAGTTCGAGCTTCGCAAGCCTATCTACAAGCAGCTTGCCGCGTATGGACATATGGGCAGAGAGGATCTCGGCGTTAAGTGGGAGGACTGCGATATCGCCGAGATCCTCTCTGCCCATATGTCCA
>SVTZ01000074.1 GCA_015063525.1 Oscillospiraceae bacterium | reverse complement strand
GCGCCGATAGCGTGGAAGTCTCCCGTGAAGTGAAGATTAATATCCTCCATAGGCACGACCTGAGCGTATCCGCCGCCAGCAGCGCCTCCCTTCACACCGAAAACGGGACCGAGAGAAGGCTCGCGAAGTGCAACTGCAACGCGCTTTCCTATTTTCGAAAGTCCGTCAGCAAGACCGATTGTAGTAGTTGTCTTTCCCTCGCCTGCGGCGGTGGGATTTATAGCTGTAACGAGAATAAGCTTACCGCTTTCACGCGCGGAATTATTCAGAAGATTGTAGTCAATCTTCGCCTTATATTTTCCGTACTGTTCAAGATAATCCTCGGGAATATCAAGCTTTTTCGCGATTTCGTTTATATGCTTCATCTCGCAGCTCTGTGCAATTTCAATATCTGATAAATACGACATCTTTACTCCTTTAGCCTTGATTATTTATAGTATTTTACAGCCGATTCGAAGAGTCTCATATCGTACTCTCCAATCACGTTTTTATAAAGATTTTTACCTATTCTCTCGCTGTGTCCCATTTTACCAAACACACGTCCGTCAGGCGAAAGAATACCCTCTACGGCGTGGGCGGAACCGTTGGGATTGAAGCGAATATCATAGGTGGGCTTGCCTTCAAGATCAACGTATTGCGTCATTATCTGACCGTTTTCTCTAAGACTGTTAATCAGCTCGTCGCTTGCCACGAATTTTCCTTCACCGTGAGAGATAGGAACGTTAAATATCTCTCCAACTCTTACGCCCTTAAGCCAGGGGGATTTCACCGAAGCAACTCTTACTCTTACTATGCTCGACTGATGTCTTGCGATATCATTATAGGTGAGAGTAGGACAGGTGGCATCTGTATCTATAATTTTGCCGTAAGGCACAAGACCGAGCTTGATAAGCGCCTGGAAGCCGTTGCAAATTCCGCCCATAAGACCGTCGCGCTTATCGAGCAGTGCCGAAATTTCATCCTTAACGGCCTCGTTACGCATAAACGCCGTTATAAACTTACCGGAGCCGTCTGGCTCGTCACCGCCTGAGAAGCCTCCGGGAATGAAAACTATGTGGCTTTCTCTTATCTCCTTGGCAAACTGCTCCACGCTTCTCGCGGTATCGTCTGCGGTGAGATTTCTTACAACGAAAATTTTGCTCTCAGCGCCTGCCTCATCGAAGGCTCTTGCGGTATCGTATTCACAGTTCGTGCCGGGAAATACGGGAATCAGAACCTTTGGACGAGCGATTTTAACCGCGGGAGAGGCGGTAGAGCCTGAGCTGTACGCGAAGGGCTGAATTTCATCCTTTTTGGTCGGAACCTTAGTCGGAAATACGCTCTCAAGAGTTGCGTCGTTCAAGCTGATCAGCTCGTCAATGGCAACACTCTCGTTATCAAGAACTATTTCCGCTTCCGCTGTGGTCGTTCCTATTTTCAGAGCGTATGCTGCTTCTGTTTCGCAATCCAGCTCCGCAACGATGAAGTCGTACATCATCGTATTATACCAATTATCGCCCAGAGCGCCGCAGGACTTGAAGCCTATGCAGTTACCGAAGGACATCTTCATCACCGCCTCGGCAACACCGTTTTCGACAGCCCAGGCGGCCTTTACTCTGCCGTTCTTACAAAGCTCGTGGAAGGATTCCCACGCCGCCTTCGTCGACTCCGCGCTCTTATCCGACGGAGCAAAGAGATAAACGGGATGGTTCGGCTCCTTGAATTCGGGGGAGATAACCTCTTCTGCCTTAATAGGCGCTATTGCAAAGGATATGAGGGTAGGCGGTACGTCTTTGTCAAGGAATGATCCTGACATAGAGTCCTTACCACCGATAGCCGCAATACCGAGCTCGAGCTGGGCGTCCATAGCGCCGAGAAGGGCGGAGAAGGGCTTGCCCCAACGCGACGGCTCGTTTCTCAGCTTTTCAAAGAACTCCTGGAGAGTTAAATAAGCATTTCTGTAATCAGCACCCGCTGCAACTATTTTTGCCACCGAGCTATAAACGGAAGCGCGCGCCCCCGTGTATGGATCAACCGACATAACGTCAGGGTCAAAGCCCCACGCCATAACGCTCGCCTGGTCGGTAACTTCACCGGGAAGAACAGGAAGAAGAGCTGCCATAGCCTGGGCGGGAGTTTTCTGCGTTTTTCCACCGAAGGGCATGAGCACCGAGCCTGCTCCTATTGAGCCGTCAAAGCGCTCGATGAGTCCTTGTCTGCTCGCTGTTTTTAGATCTGACGCCATCTCGCGAAGATCACCGTAAAGCGCCTTCGAGAATACCGAGAGATCCTTTTCGCTTACCTCAAGCTCGGTATGCTTGTCCGCGCCGTTGGTATTAAGGAATTCTCTTGAGAGGCTCGCGATAATCTGTCCTCTCCAGGACATAACCATTCTCGCCTCCTCGGTGACAACGGCAACGCGGTATGCCTCAAGGTTTTCCTTTTCTGCGTACTCAATGAATTTGTCTGCGTCCTTTGCCTCAACGACAACCGCCATTCTCTCCTGAGATTCGGAGATTGCCAACTCGGTTCCGTCAAGACCGTTATATTTCTTACGAACTGCGTCAAGGTCTATTTTCAGTCCGTCGGCAAGCTCGCCGATAGCAACCGAAACACCGCCAGCACCAAAGTCGTTGCATCTCTTGATAAGACGGGTGACCTCGGGATCGCGGAACAGACGCTGTATTTTTCTTTCCTCGGGTGCGTTACCCTTCTGAACCTCTGACGCCATAGTGGTAAGAGATTTCATATTATGGCTCTTTGACGAGCCCGTAGCGCCGCCAATACCGTCTCTGCCCGTTCTTCCGCCGAGAAGAATGACAACGTCACCAGCCTCGGGACGCTCACGGCGCACGTTATAAGCGGGAGCAGCGGCAACCACCGCACCGCATTCAAGACGCTTCGCAACGTAACCGTCGTGATAAACCTCGGCTACGTGACCGGTCGCGAGACCTATTTGGTTACCGTAAGATGAATAACCGGCTGCTGCAGTTTGGCAAATCTTTCTTTGAGGGAGCTTGCCGGGAAGCGTTTCGGATATAGACTTACGGGGATCCGCGGCTCCGGTCACTCTCATTGCCTGATGAACGTAAGCTCTGCCTGAGAGCGGATCTCTGATACAGCCGCCTATGCAGGTTGCCGCACCGCCAAACGGCTCTATTTCGGTAGGATGATTGTGTGTTTCGTTCTTGAACATGAGCAGCCAATCCTGCTCTTTGCCGTTAACGGTTGCGTTAACGTGAATTGAACAAGCGTTTATCTCCTCGCTCTCGTCAAGCTCGGGAAGCTCACCGCGCTTTTTAAGGACCTTGGAGGCGATTGTGGCAATATCCATCAGAGTCTTGGGACGCTTTTTTGCTTTTTCATCGCCGTAAACCTCGACGCGCGAGGCAAGATAACGGTCGTAAGCCTCGGCAACTGCCTTGTCGCTTATTCTTACGTTATCAATATGTGTCGAGAATGTGGTGTGTCGGCAGTGATCCGACCAATAGGTATCAACCACTCTTATTTCTGTTATAGTAGGATCTCTCTGCTCCTCATTTTTGAAATATGCCTGCAAAAATCTGAGGTCGTCGAGGTCCATAGCGAGTCCAAGCCTATCAAGCAGCTCGGAAAGTCCTTCGTCATCGAGGGTAATAAATCCCTTAACCGTTTCTACCGTTTCGGGAATCGTGTATTCAATATTAAGAGTTTCCGGCTTCTCAAGCGAGGCTTCCTTGCTCTCAACCGGATTAATGACGAATTTCTTTATTGCCATAACGGCATCATCACTAACGTCGCCGTATACGGCATAAATCTTTGCTGTGCGAACGGCAGGCCTGTCGCACTGGGCAATAAGCTGAATACACTGCGCCGCCGAATCTGCCCTCTGATCAAACTGACCGGGTAGATATTCTACGGCAAAGACTCTTGCTCCTTCAAGATTTATCTCCTCCGACGCGTTATCCATCTGCGGCTCTGAGAAAACTGTATTAACCGTGTAATCAAATAACGATTTGTCAATTCCCTCGACGTCGTAACGGTTAATAACTCTTATTGATTCGACCTCGCTCATCTGAAGCAGCTCTTGAAGTTCTTTAGCAAGAGCCTTAGCCTCGTGATCGAAGCCGTTTTTCTTTTCTACGTATATTCTGTAAACCATAGTTTGCTTATCCTCGCTTTTTATCGGAATATGCAAGAGCTTTTGCTCCTATGTCACGGCGGAAAAAGGCGTTTTCAAAATGAATTTTACCAACTTTTTCATATGCGCTGTCCACGGCATTCTTAAGGCTTTCTGCCGTCGCAACCACGCCAAGAACTCGTCCGCCCGAGGTGACAATCCTTTCACCGTCAAGCCTAGCCCCAGCAACGTAAACGCTGTCGGAAAGCTCATCGGGAATATTTATCTCATAGCCCTTATCATACTTTTCCGGGTATCCCTTGGACGCCATAATTACGCAGCAAGCGGAGTCGCTTGAAAACTCTACGTTAAGTTCGGCAAGTCTTTCCTCTGTAACCGCCTGCATAATGCTTAACAGGTCGGTCTTGAGCAAGGGTAAAACCACCTGGGTTTCGGGATCGCCGAAGCGGCAGTTATATTCTATAACCTTGGGACCGCTTTTCGTTATCATAAGACCGAAGTAGAGGCAGCCCTTAAAGGTTCTGCCCTCGGCTCTCATAGCCTCAATAGTGGGAATGAAGATTTCCTTCATGCATATTTCTTGGATTTCTTCGGTGTAGTATGGATTGGGTGCAACCGTTCCCATACCGCCCGTATTAAGTCCCTCGTCGTTATCACGAGCTCTTTTGTGATCCATTGAGGAAATCATAGGAACCACGGTATGTCCGTCGGTAAAGGCGAGTACCGACACCTCGGGGCCCTCGAGGAACTCCTCAATTATTACCCGGCTGCCGCTTTCACCAAAGATTTTATCCGACATCATTGATTTTACCGCCAGCTTTGCCTCTGCCTTATCCTTGGCAATAATGACTCCCTTTCCGAGAGCCAATCCGTCTGCCTTAACCACAGTCGGATAGGTAATTGCTTCGAGATATTTTAAGGCGGCATCGAGATTATCAAAGGTTTCGTATCGCGCGGTGGGAATAGAATGCTTCTTCATAAGCTCCTTGGCAAACGCCTTACTGCCCTCGATGATAGCCGCAGCTTTATTAGGTCCGAAGCAGGGAATGCCGCGCTCCTCGAGAGCGTCAACCGCGCCAAGTACGAGAGGATCATCGGGCGCAACTACCGCGTAATCAACCTTGCTTTCCACCGCGAAATTGACTATGCCGTCAATATCCTTCGCATCGATGTTAACGCATATAGCATCAGATGCAATTCCGCCGTTACCGGGCAACGCATACACGGATTCTACTGATTTATTTTTCTTTAGCGACTTAATTATAGCGTGCTCACGTCCGCCACCGCCAACAACTAAAATCTTCATTGAAAGCTCCTTTAAGAATTAATGATGGAAGAGTCTCATTCCTGTAAAGGACATAACCATACCGTACTTGTTCGCCGCCTCTATTACAAGGTCGTCGCGGATAGATCCACCCGGCTCGGCAACGTAGCTGACACCGCTTTTAGCCGCGCGGTCAATATTGTCGGAGAAGGGGAAGAAGGCGTCAGAGCCTACCGTTACTCCGCTGACGGTAGCAAGGTATGCATCTTTTTCCTCGCGGGTGAAAGGCTCTGGCTTTTCTGCAAAATACTTATGCCATACGTCGTCGCCAAGCACCGTATCCGAATCTCTGTCGGAGAGGTAAAGGTCGATTATATTGTTCTTGTCGGGACGGCCGACACCGTCTGCAAATTTGAGAGAAAGAACCTTTTCGCTCTGGCGGAGATGCCAGAGGTCTGCCTTGTCGCCTGCAAGTCTGGTGCAGTGAATTCTCGACTGCTGACCCGCGCCGACGCCAATAGCCTGACCGTCCTTTGCAAAGCATACCGAGTTGGACTGAGTATATTTCAGCGTGATAAGGGCGATTATCATATCGATCTTCGCCTCGTCGGGCAGCTCCTTGTTCTCGGTTACTACATTTGAGAGAAGCTGACGGTCGATCTTAAAATTATTTCTGCCCTGCTCAAAGGTTATACCAAACACCTGCTTGGTTTCCGTCTCGGCGGGAAGGTAGTCGGGATCGATTTTTACTATGTTATAAGAGCCCTTTCTCTTCGTCATAAGAAGCTCAAGCGCCTCGGGAGAGTAGGAGGGCGCGATAATTCCGTCGGACACCTCGCGGGCAATTATCTTTGCGGTGGTAAGATCGCACTCATCTGAAAGGGCAATCCAGTCACCGAAGGATGACATTCTGTCAGTTCCTCTCGCTCTTGCATAAGCGCAAGCCAGGGGAGATTCGTCGAGGCCTTCAATATCGTCAACGAAGCAGGCCTTCTTGAGTGCGTCGGACAGAGGCTTACCGACAGCGGCGGAGGTGGGAGAAACGTGCTTGAAGCTTGTAGCCGCAACCATGCCTGTCGCCTCCTTTATTTCCTTAACGAGCTGCCAGGAGTTGAAAGCATCGAGGAAATTGATGTATCCGGGTCTGCCGGAAAGTATTTCTATAGGAAGCTCGGAGCCATCCTGCATATATATTTTCGCCGGTTTTTGATTGGGGTTGCAGCCGTATTTAAGTTCAAAATCCTTCATTGTTTATCTCCTTATACGTTCTTATTTACTATTCTCGTGTCACTTTCGCCCGATTCAATATCAATATATCGAACGAAAAGAGATACCTTGTTATCTTCGTTAAGATTAGTCCAGATAAGATCTGTAAGAGAGTCTATATCAAGGTCGGGAAGCTCGAGCGTTTTAGGCTCGCCCTCAAAGGAGGGGAGAGGCTCGCCGTCGCCGTTATAAGTATGTATAAACTTTGCTCTGCCTGCCTGAGGAGTCGAGTAAGCGTAGGTGAATCGCTCGCAAGAGGAATCGTTACCCTCAGCGCTCTTAAGTATAGACATAGCGAAATTCATATCTCCCCCCTCGCGGCGAATAATACCTGAAATTCTGGGGGTGAAATTGGGCTTATCGTCCTCAAACTCTCGGGTTCTGAGAGCCTGCTCGAAGGTCATCTGCTTGTCCATAAGCTTGTATATGGTATCGGTTTGATCTCCGTTGGTTACGATAGTTTTGTTACCAAGAACACGAACGGGGTAATAAATAATAAGATGAGGATCTACCATCTTGGATTCATCAAAAGCCTTGGTTCGCATAGCGTCGCCCTCTGCCACGAATACTCGGTTACGGCTGTTTACGCTTCTTCCCATAATAAAATAGGCTGTAACCGCTTTTTTACCGTCGGGACTTTTTCCAATAATAATTCCTCTGCCGTGATAGGCAAGAGAATTCAATTCTTCCTTAATTGTCGATATTTTCATTTTAATCCCCCTTTATATGAACCTTATTGTTTTCAATAATTATTCTGTCCTCGCAGAACAGCTTTACCGCCTCGGGAAGTATTTTCCATTCCGCCTCCTCC
>SVTZ01000073.1 GCA_015063525.1 Oscillospiraceae bacterium | reverse complement strand
AGGATCTGTTCAAGCAGCCTGAGTCGCTTATCAGACTTGATATGTCTGAATTTATGGAAAAACATTCGGTGTCGAGAATCGTTGGTGCTCCTCCCGGTTATGTCGGTTATGACGAAGCGGGTCAGCTTACAGAAAAGATACGCCGCCGTCCATACTCGGTCGTCCTTTTCGATGAGATTGAGAAGGCGCATCCCGATGTGCTCAACATCCTTCTGCAGGTGCTTGACGACGGTAAGATCACCGATGCCCAGGGTAGACAGGTTAATTTCGAAAATACAGTAATTATTATGACGACCAATGCGGGCAGTGAGAGCTCTTCCTCCATTTCCGGTTTTGCTGAAAAACGTGACCTTCACGCAAAGGACAGAACCGAGAAGGCTCTTTCAACCTTCCTTCGTCCAGAGTTTATAAACCGTATTGACGAGATAATAACCTTCCGCCATCTTGATAAGAGTGATTTCGTTAAGATCGCAGATATTATGCTCGGAAAGCTTCGCGACCATCTAGCCGAGAAGGGAATAAAGCTTCTTTACGGCGAAGACGTGCTTTCTCTTATTGCAAAGGAGTCCTATTCCGAAAAGTACGGCGCAAGGAATATGAGAAGATATATTGAGCGTCACATTGAGGATAAGTTGGCTGAGGTTATTCTTGATAACTATCACCGCGGTCTTACCGGAATTTCACTATCGGCAGTCGATGGAGACATCAAGGTAGATTATATTTAATTGTCAAAAAGGAGATAAAAATCGTGGCAGAATGTTCACATAATTGTTCTACGTGTTCTGAGAAATGCTCGGCCGAGTCGCTTCTCGCTCCGCAGAACAAAGCAAGCAATGTTAAAAAGGTAATTGGCGTTGTAAGCGGCAAGGGCGGCGTAGGAAAATCACTAGTCACATCTATGCTTGCAGTTACAATGCAGAGAAGAGGCTACAAAGCCGCAATACTCGATGCAGATATCACCGGTCCCTCTATTCCTAAGTCCTTTGGACTTAAATGCGGAAGCGTTGAGGGAAGTGATCTCGGTATGTTCCCACCTCAAACCAAAACCGGAATCGAGGTTATGAGTGTAAATCTGCTTATGGACGAGGAGACCAAGCCTGTGGTTTGGCGCGGTCCTGTTATCGCAGGTGTCGTAAAGCAGTTTTGGACCGACGTTGTCTGGGGTGAGGTCGACTTTATGTTTGTTGATATGCCTCCCGGAACCGGCGATGTTCCTCTTACCGTTTTCCAGAGCCTTCCACTTGACGGCATTATTATCGTAACCAGCCCTCAGGAGCTCGTTTCGATGATCGTTGAGAAAGCGGTTAATATGGCGTCTTTGATGAACGTAAAGGTTCTCGGACTCGTGGAAAACTACAGCTATATTGTTTGCCCAGATTGCGGTAAGGTCATCAGACCCTACGGCGAAAGTCACATTGAGGAGCTTGCAAAGACCTATAATACTCAGAATCTTGCACAGCTTCCCATTGATCCGAATCTTGCATCTCTTTGCGATAAAGGAGTTGTAGAGCTGTTTGAGGGCGACTATATGGAGAGAGCTGCGGATAAGATCGAGGAGCTGATAAAATAAGCTTAATAATTTGAAAAAACACAGGAAGTGACTTATGCATATTTCCTGTGTTTTTTTATTTAAAAAAATATTTTCGTTATACATTTTATGACAAGTTATTTGAATGAATTGTGCTAAAATGTCCTTACGACAAATAAGAGGCGGAGGTGGACTAAGGTGAAAACACTTTATATCGACGTTTATTTCCTCATAAATTTTACCGTTGATATACTTTCGCTTTATTTCGCTGCAGTATTTTCAAAGATACCGACAACGACAAAAAGGCTGATAATCTCGGCTGCAATCGGCGCTCTTGTATCGGTAATTGCCGTTTTACTGCCCGAGAGACCGCTGATAAAGCTTATTTTCTCCGCCGTGGGTCTTTTTCTTATGGGATACATAGCGCCGAAACCTATGAACCTCAGGCGCAAAATAAAATTCATATTCTCATTTATCATATTCACTGCATTGGTCGGCGGTGCGGTTACCTTTATCTGGGACATTTTCGATAAATATCTGTCCGATCTGTTTACAGACGCACAGGGCGGTGCGGTAAACAGGAAAATGCTTATTATGTCCGTAATAGTTCTTTTATCCATAGGAGTATTTAAAATGCTTGTTTCATTCTTTTCCAATAATCAGAGCGAGGAAAGCGCTATGATTGAGATATCCTTTCTTAACAATACCGCGGTAATGAGTGCCTTTGTGGACAGCGGAAATCTCGCTGTAGATCCCATGGATATGAGTCCGATAGTTTTGATTAAAAAAGATGCTGCTAAAACTATTCTGCCTGAAAATATTATCGAATTATCGAATATTGACTCGCTTGACAGAGGTATAAAAAAACGTATACGTCTCATTCCCGTGACTCGGGGAGGAGAGACGCATGTGCTGATAGGAGTTAAAGCGGATTCGGTAAAGGTAATTAACGGTGACAACCGCGAGGAGATAAGGGTGACGGTTGCAATTGATAAGGAAGGAGGTAGCTTCGGCGGATATGAGGCTCTTATGCCTTCCGCCGCACTGAGCAATGCTATTAATTGAAAATAATAGGCTGCTTCTGAGGATAAAGCTTTTTTTCTGTAAGCTGTTTTATAAAAACGATATATATTATATAAATGGAAGCGAAACGCTTCCCGCGCCTCTTTCCGCAGAGGAGGAGGAGCGTATGATACGGAATATAGATACCGAGGAGGCAAGGGACGTTCTTATAGAGCATAATCTCCGTCTTGTTGCTTATATCGCCAAGCGCTTTGAAAACACCGGCGCAAATATCGAGGAACTGATATCCATTGGAACGGTAGGCTTGATGAAGGCGATCGCAACCTTCAATTCGGATAAGAACATCAAGCTTGCCACCTACGCTTCAAGATGCATAGAAAACGAAATTCTGATGTTCATAAGAAAAACCTCATCGCAGAAAAAGGAGCTTTCGATAGACGAGCCGCTTAGCGTTGACTGGGACGGAAACGAGCTTTTACTCTCGGATATTCTCGGAAGTGACTCTGACGTTGTTACCAAGGATATGGAGGATGATGAGGAGCGTAGAATATTACGCGCTGCCGTATCAGATCTATCGGATCGGGAAAGAATAATAATAGAGCTTCGATTCGGGCTCGGAAACGGAAGGGAGCTTACCCAAAAGGAGGTAGCAGATGCTCTTGGAATAAGTCAAAGCTACATTTCCCGCCTTGAGAAAAAAATTATGAGCCGTTTACGTAAAAAAATAGAAGAAAAGATATAATTTTTTTGAAAAAAGTATTGCAAAAGTAAAAAATATGTGATATAATAAGCCGTATTAAAATGACTTTAATGTAAAAGAGGTGTTAAAATGAAGGCAGGATTACATCCCGAATACAAAGAGGCTACCATCAAGTGTGCATGTGGTGCATCTGTTCAGACTCACTCCGTAAAGGGCGATATGAACGTGGAAATTTGCTCCAAGTGCCATCCTTTCTATACAGGTAAGCAGAAGTTTGTTGACGCAGGCGGACGTCTTGACAAGTTTAAGAAGCGTCTTGCAGCAGCAAACAACAACAAGTAATCTACGTATCATAAAAGAGCGCTCGGATGTTTCCGTCGCTCTTTTTGTTTCTTAAAAGGAAAATTTATGAAGGATTCTGAAATTGTAAAAAGCTCTGCGATATTAGTCGGTATAGCTGAGCGAGGAAGTGACGTTCCCGAATGCGAGAGATCTCTTGACGAGCTTGAGAGGCTTCTTGATACCGCAGGTGGAAGCGTTTATGCAAGAGTTATTCAGGTAAAGGATTCCTTTGACCCCAGAACCTGCATCGGTAGCGGTAAGGTCAAGGAGATCTCCGATATCTGCACAGACAATGAAATAGAGCTTGTAATATTTGATTTTGAGCTGACTCCGGCGCAGATACGAAATCTTGAGAACGATATCGGAGGCGATGTTCGCGTTATTGACAGGAGCATGCTTATTCTCGATATATTCGCTCTTCACGCCACAAGCGGCGAGGGCAAGCTGCAGGTTGAGCTTGCCCAGCTCAGATACAGTGCACCGCGTCTTATGGGACGGGGTGTTGAGTTATCGCGTCTTGGCGGCGGTATAGGAACGAGAGGTCCGGGTGAAACAAAGCTTGAAAGCGATCGCCGTCATATGAAGGAGAAGGTGATTGCTCTTGAAAAGCGTCTTGCGGAGATGGAGCATAACAGAGCGGTGATGCGTGCTCAGCGAGACAGAAGCGGTCTTGCAAAGATCGCTCTCGTAGGCTATACCAACGCAGGAAAGTCCACCCTTCTTAACGCTCTAACGGGTGCCGGCGTTCTTTCCGAGGATAAGCTTTTTGCTACCCTTGATCCAACTACGAGAAAGCTTGAGCTGCCTTGCGGCGAAAGCGTACTCATTACCGATACCGTAGGTTTTATCAGAAAGCTGCCGCACCATCTTGTAAAGGCATTTAAATCAACGCTTGACGAGGTCGTTTACGCTGATATCTTGCTCATCGTCTCGGATATTACCGATTCGGAGGTAGCAGAGCATCTTGAGGTAACGAGAAAGGTAATCGAGGAGCTTGGCGCATCGGATAAGCCGGTTATTTACGTTTATAATAAGTGCGATATGCTTGACGAGCCTATTGATATTTCCGACAGCGACAATACAGTTATTCTTTCCGGCGTTACCGGACAGGGTATTGACATACTCCTTTCGCTTATTGAGGAGACTATTCATCGTTTCAAGAAGAAATTCACTCTTCTTATTCCATATTCAAATCAGTCGTTGCTCAGCACGCTTTACGATAATTATACCGTGGGTGAGGTAAACTACATTGATGATGGAATAAGCGTAGAGGTAATTCTAGACGAGCGAGGAAAGGGGCTTTACGGCAGGTATATTATCTCCGTATAATAGAGATATGCAAAGCTATATTACCGTAAAAAACAGCTCACATTTTGAATATGAGGACAGAAAATCCGTATTCATCGGGCAGGCGCACCCGGTATCGACCGAGGCAGAGGCGATTGCTTTTATCGAGTCTGTTAAAAAACGCTATCCGGACGCGCGACATCACGTTTACGCTTACGTCCTACGCGAAAATTCGGCTATGAGATTTACGGACGATCACGAGCCGCAGGGAACTGCAGGTATGCCGGTGCTTGATATCATTCGTAAGAACGGCTGCACCGACGTGGTTATCGTTGTGACAAGATATTTCGGCGGAACTCTGCTCGGTACGGGCGGACTTGTCCGTGCTTATACTGCTGCAGCTCTCGGCGCGCTTGAGTCGGCAGAGATAATAAGATACGATATTTATACGACAATTGAACTCTTGGTCAGTTATTCCGATTACGGAAAGATCAGCACAGCTCTTGCCGACCTCGGCTTTAGGACCGAGGATACCACATACGATACCGGAGTTAACGTTGTCGGACGAATTCTGAAATCTAATCTTGAGACTCTTAATCTGGCTCTTACTGAGTCCACGGCAGGCAGGGTGTCGATCACGGTTATCGGTGAAGAATTCGGTTATTAAAATTTTTTAAAAATTAAAAGTGTTTTTTTGAATTTTTGCGTATATTAGGGTAAATTTTTAAAAAAGGAGGTGCTCTTTATGATAAGTAAGGAAACTATCGAACAGGTTTTGATGCGCAACGATATCGAAACGCTGATCGGCAGTTACGTTTCTCTTAAAAGAGCAGGCTCCAATCTTAAGGGACTTTGTCCATTTCATAGCGAAAAGACGCCGTCCTTTACCGTATACCCGGCTGATAACAGCTTTTATTGCTTTGGATGCGGCGCAGGCGGAGATGCCATAACCTTTATACGCAAGCGCGAAAATCTTGATTATCCCGATGCGGTTGAATTTCTTGCTCAAAGGGCGGGAATTACTATAGTAAGAGACGAAAGGGATCAGCTTGCGCGCGCACCTAAGTTTGATCGGGCGAGAATGTTTAAAATGAACGTTGACGCCGCAAAGTATTTTAACAGATGCTTATTTTCGGATAATCCCGATGCAAAGGCTGCACTTTCTTACTTTATCGAGAAGCGAGGCTTATCGGTTGCAACCATCAAACATTTCGGACTCGGATTTGCACCTAACAGCTTTGACTCCTTTTCAAAGTATATGCTCTCTAAGGGTTATAGCTTTGAGGAGCTAGAAGCCGGATTCCTTTGTGGGAAGAGCGACAAGGGAAGATATTACGACGCATTTCGTAACCGCATAATGTTCCCAATCATTGACGTTTCTGGTAACGTTATCGCCTTTGGCGGCAGAGTAATGGATGACTCGAAGCCGAAGTACAAGAACTCGTCTGATACTCCGGTTTTTAAAAAATCACGAAATCTTTTTGCTCTCAATTTTGCAAGGCATCACTGTTCTGAAAGCATAATTCTTTGCGAGGGCTATATGGACGTTATTGCGCTCCATTCTGCAGGCTTTGAGAATGCTGTGGCGACTCTCGGTACGGCGATAACCTCCGAGCAGGCGCGAATTATGAGCCGGTATACGAAGAAGGTCATTATTTGCTACGACTCCGACGAGGCGGGGCAGAAGGCGGCTATGAGAGCCGTTAAAATGCTGACCGACGTGGGTCTTGATGTAACTATACTTAAAGTACCGGGAGCAAAGGATCCAGACGAATATATCAAGGCAAACGGTGCTGATAAATTCCGTCACCTGCTTACACAGTCGAAATCAAGGTTCGAATATAACCTTGAAAACATACTTTCAAAATATGATATCAATATCTCACAGGATAAGATTAAGGCACTTCACGAAAGCGAAAAGCTTATTTCCGAGACTTATTCCTCGGCAGAAAGAGATATTTATATTCAAACCATATCTAAACTGTTCGCAATAAATGCGGGGAGCATCAAGAGTGACGTAGACAGGCTGATATCCCGCGCAAGCTATGCAAAGCGCAAGGAGGAGTCCAATAAGATAAAGCAGGATGCCGTCGGTTACTCCGACAAAGTCAATCCTGATTTTATCAAGGCTCCTGCGGTTGCAAAAAATGAGGAAAATCTACTTGGTCTTCTTCTTCTTTATCCGGAGCATAGAAAGAGGGTTTTTGATGAAGGACTCGTTTCGGCAGATGATTTTTTCACCGACCTGAACCGTAGGATATTTGAGTATCTTAAAAACGCTTATTTTAACGAGGGCGACTCTCATTACGACGTTGACGAGTGCTTCAGCCCGGATGAGAGAGGCAGAATGTCAAGAATGAAGCTATCGCGAATGGAGCTTTCCGAGAATGGCGATGCGGTTTTGCGTGACAGTATAGAGAAGCTTAAAAAATCTGTTTCTAAAAAAAATAACGAGAAAAATAATTCCATAGAAAATTTAAGCAAGCTTATAGAGCAGAAAAGAAAATCTTAAAATTTCAGAGGAAATAACAAAAGAGAGGTTTAAAAATGAGCAGAGATAAGATTGATGTAAACGAATATATTGATTCCAAGGGTGACGGGGGAATAGGAAACTCGGATATTATGAAGGCTCTTGAGGATATTGATTACGATATTTCTCAAAGCGATATAGACTCCGCAAGCCCCGACGAGCTCGAAACCGATGAGCTTAAGGAAATAGAGCAGGATGCGAGG
>SVTZ01000072.1 GCA_015063525.1 Oscillospiraceae bacterium | reverse complement strand
TCGGGAGGGAAGTCGGCAAGTCTTTGCCTGAACACCGCCTCGTCTATTTCTGTTGGAATAATCTTATCCGCCTTAGCCGGAATCTGATACTTAAGTCCGGGGAGGACCTGGCGCACCGAGCTTGCGGCGAAGTCGATAACCTTAAGGGCGGCGATTATTTTTCTCTCGGAGTCAAGAACGATAAGGTTAGCGTACTTACCCATTATCTCGCAGACGATTATCTTCTCGGTGGCAAAGCCCATCTCGTCATAGCAGGAGACGGTAAGCTCGGCAATACGGTCAAAGCCGGGCTGAGAGACCGAAACGATCTTCGCACCGAGAAAATGCTTACGAAGGAGCATACAGAACATAGGCGCCTTCAAGGGATTTTCCTTCTGCTTATCCGAGAGCTGAAGTCTTGGTGCGTTAGGCCCAACGTTAAACACAAGGCGGCGTGAGCTTCTACCGTGGTGGATAACCATATTAATCTCATCGTTTCTCGGCTGAAGGACCTTCTCGATCTTCGCCTCGGGAAACTCACGCGAAAGCTCAGAGAGCACCGCGCGCATCATACAAGCGTCAAAAGCCATTATTCCGCCTCCTTTGCGTTTTTCCTAAGTATTTTATCATAGATTGATCGAATAGTCAAGTGGGCAATCCGCCCTAAGAGTAGACATCGTTTTTTACGATTGTTTTGACCCATTGATAATACTATTGACAAAAAATAATCTTTAGAGTATAATTTTAAAAAACCAGTCGGAGGAAGAAATGAAAACCTCTTTGGATAACAGTTCCACGGACACGGCCTCCCGCGCCGAGCTATGCCGCATCTGCGAGGAGATATACGGAACAATGCCAAATGCACCGTTGCATCTTGACACCGAGATAATCTCGGAGGACCGGTGCTTTGCCGCAGGCAAAGCAGTTCTGAAAAAGCAAAACCTTATTCTCGAATTCGAGGAAGACCGTATAAAGATGCCATTTACAGCGGTCATACCAACTTTTAAAAGTACCTGCCCCGCTATAATATGCATAGGCTACGAAAATGAAGTGCCGAATAAATATCTTCCCGCAGAGGAAATAATTGACCGAGGCTATGCAATACTCGCATTTTCCTTTGATGACGCCGCATCAAACGACGGCAATTTCAAGAACGGCATATCCACGCATATTGCAAGATCAAGGCGTAAAAAAAGCGCGCCCGGCAAGCTTGCAGTCTGGGCATATGCGGCAATGCGGCTGATGGAGCACGCATCGAGCCTTGAATACATTGACAAGGATAATATAGCCGTATCCGGTCACGGTCTGATGGCGAAGGCAGCCATGCTTGCGGGCGCTTTAAGTAAGGAGTGTAGTTTTATTATAGCAAACGATCCCCTCTCGGCATTTGGCAGTCACGGCATATCTTACTCTAAGACCGCACCATACATAGATTACCCCTATCTGTTCAGTCCGGGGTACGCAGAAAAACCACGCATTGACGAGCAGCGGCTTCTGCTTTCGTTATGCGCGGACAAAAATATTCTCGTTGGCTCTGCAATAGACGACATTCGCTCAAACCCGATAGGCGAGTATGAAATGCTTTTGGCGCTGACGAATGAAGGGTATTTTACCTTTGGTATTAGAGAGATTTCTTCAGAAAATAAAATCCCCGACGTCCCCTGCCGTATACAGGACGGAAACATCTCCTTCCACGCAAGGGCGGGAAGAAGCTATTTCGGACGCGAGGATTGGAATATTTATCTTGATTTTATTGATAAAAAGATGGCAAAAAGCCGTTAAATGACAACATTGGTTGACAAATCAACCAAAGCGACGGGCATAACCGCATCTTCGGCAAAGCTCCTCCGAGGCACATTTTCTCTCAAATCCTCGGCGCATTTTCTCTGCTCTTTCGCAGGAGAGAATATCTCTTATTGGTGTGTCAAAAATATTGCCGAGGGTGATATCTCCCTCGCGGTCAAGGCAGCAAGGTATAACGCTGCCATCGCAGAGTATGCCGAAATGGTCACCGAGACCGTAGCAAAAGACGGTCTCTCCCATATTTTCCGCCTGCATATCGGGCCAATCGAAGCGATCACCGTATTCAAGGTGCAGTTTATGCCTTATTCTCGCACCTCTTGATCCCCATTTCCATTCACCGGGCAGTATTTCCTTCAGAATTTCAAGAGTTCTGTCGTTTCTGCCGCCGTCGTGTCCCTTGTTCCAAAGGCGAAGAACAGTCAGGACTCCCGCGCTGCTTGCCTTATCCGCAAAGTCGCAAAGGTCGTTAATATAGGATACGTATGCCTGATTTTCGCCCTCCTCGAAGCTATGGACGGATAAATTCACCTTGTAAACTCCCGCCTTGATAAGCTCGTCTGCGCGCTTACTTATCAGAGTACCGTTAGTCGTAACGGCGCACTTAAAGCCCTTGGCGGTGGCGTATTTAATAAATTCCGGCAGTTCTGGATGAGTCAAGGGCTCGCCCATAACGTGAAAATAAATGTAATCGGTAACTCCGACGAGACTGTCTGCCACGAATTTGAATTCAGGCAGGGTCATTCTCCGCTTCTCTCGGGTCGTACCCGGGCAGAAGGAGCAGCTTCGGTTACATATATTTGTAATTTCAACGTAAACGCGGGAATATTTTTTGTCAGACATAACGTTTCTCCGAAAAATTTAGTAAGTAAATTATATCATACGAAAAAACTTTTTTCAAGAGAGGATAGAAAATGATAATCAGACCTGCAACACACGCCGACGTGGAAGCCGCGGCAAGAATTTACGACAACGCAAGAGAATTTATGAGAAAAAACGGCAATCCCGACCAGTGGCAAGGAGAATATCCGGGCGGTTATGATGTTGAGATAGGAATTGAAAACGGCACGAGCTACGTCTGCGATGACGGCGGAGAGATAGTTGCTACCTTTTATTTCGAAATGAACGCCGATGATCCGTCCTACAGAAGGATATACGAAGGAAGCTGGCTGAGCGACGCTCCATACGCGGTAATTCACAGAATTGCGGTAAAATACCACGGGCGAGGTATCGCGGATTTCTGCTTCAATGAATGCTTTAAGCTATTCCCCAACGTAAGAATAGATACTCACGAGCGTAATATTCCGATGCAAAAATGCCTTACCCGAAACGGCTTTGAATACTGCGGAGTCATCTATATTGAGGGGCTTGGAACCGAGGGAAAACGAAGGGCTTATCAGAGAAAAAGCTAACGAAATTACGAAGACCGCTGTTCTTGGTGCTAAAACTACCAACGGAATTACCATCAATGCAGGTACAGGCACCGGCGCGTGGGATGAGAAGGTTGATAACGGCAACGGTACATATACCTTCACCAAGACCATCACTTCCAATGATGTTATGAGCTGGATTGAGATTAAGGACACTACTGCACTCACCGACGTTAAAAATGCTGAGGCTTTCGAGACCGCTGTTAAGGCCGGTAGCTTCACCATTACCGTTAACTCCAACGTTGGGGGCTAATTGATATTTATCTTTAATTTTTCACTTTAACATTTTTGTAAACCCAACTCACGAACAAGGAAATAATTTATAACGATTTATCCCGTATATACATTTAATGGAGATGCAAACCTTATTCCTGTTGATACAGATGGTGATGGCGAACCCAACTACTATGAAGTTGGCGGATATAGCAACACTACAGGCCAGGATTTGGTGAAAATTCCTGATAAAATTAACGGTGTTAATATAACTACTATTAATGCAAATGCGTTCTCAGGTTACGCCAACGTTCACGTTGTTGTCCTTCCCAAATATGTGGAATTGGTGGGCGATAATGCGATATCTGATGCTACCGTTGGCGGATTCCTTGGAACGAGTGCCGGTGAAACCGTTACCCTTTACTACTCCGGAAGTAAAGCCGATTGGCTTGAAAGAGAAAAAGGCTTTGACAACAAGTGGGACTATGGTATGAGTGCAGACTCTCGTATATTCTTCCTTAACGGAGGAGACAAGGTGGATCCTACTCAGGGTTACTTACAAGCAGAGCCTCAAAAATCAGGTTCAATTATTCAAACCCAGAACGGTGTTGAGTGGACAGAGCATACAATTGATCAAGACTATATAAGCAATATGTATACTGCAAAATGTACAGGATGTGATTCTCTACCTCATACAAATGGCATCACTCTAATTGAGAATCATACACACGAATTCACGAACGGTGTATGTGAAAACGGCTGTGACGTGACCGATCCCAACGATGTGTATAACAGAAGACCCGACTATATCTATTAGGGTACAGAGGACGGATCAACGGCTATTACACTTACAACCAACTAAACAACCACTACCCCCGCGGTGAAAGCCGCGGGGGTTTTTATTGGGTGGAAACACCTCATCCACCGCAAGCGGTCCCCCTTCCCCAACAGGGAAGGCTTTTTGGATAACAAAAATCGCAGACTTTTTTGGTCTGCGATTTTTGTTTTGTTGTTATTTATTCCTTGGTTAATTTCTTTTTTCTGTTATACAGCTCCGCTATAAAGCCGATGAGCATAATGACGGCAAAGACGATGAGATACCAGAGGATATCTATACCGTGCTTAATAACGCAGGCGTATATGATCACGCCGATGCCGCAGAGCGACAGCAGCGGAAGACCGAAGCGCTTTACGGGGTGGAGGTCCTTTTCCTTTATCATCAGAGCCAAAAGGATAGGCACGTAAAGGGCGTATAGTGTGATAATGGGAAGCTCGGAGGAGTCAAAGCCGTATCTATTAACGATCTCCCACTCGAAGAAGCCGCCGCCCGCGAAAATAAAGTATACAAACCAGATCGCGCTTACAAAAACTGCAAATACGGCAGAATTGTGAGGTACGTTAGTCTTCTTATCGATCTGCGAGAATATCTCGGGAGCACAGCCCTCGTCACGCGCAGAGAGCGAGTAGATACCGCGGCTGCAGCCGAGCATAAGACCGTTAAGCGTACCCATACAGGAGATCACGATAAGCACGTTTATAATAGCCGCGACGACTGTGCCAAATTTCGCAAAGGCAATCGACGTACCGCCGCTTGCAACCGCGCCTGCGTCTGCAAGTCCGAGAATTCCGACGTTAAAGAGGGTGTAGGCTGTCATAATGATGAGCGTACCGATACAAAGGGCTATGGGCAGATTTTTCTTAGAATCCTTGATCTCGGAGTTAATAGCCATAGCAACGGTCCAGCCCTCGTAGGCGAATATCGTACTGCATATCGCAGGGAAAAGTCCTGTGGACGAGTCGCCTGTGGCAGAGTCGGTGGGAAGCACGCTGAAATTCTCTATCAGACTGCCGTTAGCAAGACCAATTACCGTACCTACAACGGCAATAAAGGCGATGGGAATAAGCTTAATGACAGTAGCGGATATCTGGAACTTACCTGCCAGACGGGGAGCGATGGTATTGACGAAATATGCGAGTATTAGATAAAACAGAGCGAGTGTAATGCACTCGGGGCTGTTGAGCGAGCTGTTAGTTCCCTCAATGGCAAAGAGGGGAGCCTCGATATATCCGCAGACCACGAGGGTGTATCTTGCGGTAACCCAGGCAAGAACGGCAGTCATCGCGGGATAGTAAATAATCGACATAAACCAGCCGACGTAGTATGCGTAGCCCTTACCGCAAAGCGACTCGGCGTAGTCGACTGCGCCGTTTACCTTCTCATATTTTGTTGCCATAACCGCAAAAGTGGTGGCGATCACTACCATTATCAAGCCGGAGATTATCCAGGCGAGAATGGTGTAGAGCGCGTTCCCGTTTGCCGCTACGAGCACGTCCTTCGTCTTAAAGAATATTCCCGAGCCGATTACTATTCCGACTACCATACATATCGCGGTAAACAAACCGTATTTTTTCTTTAGCTGTTCCATAGATGACTCCTATGTTAATAATGAATATATTATAGCCCTTTTTAACTCAATTTGCAAGTACTTTAAACAAAATATTTTATTTCTCCGCCAAAATATTAACAATCTGTTAATTTTGATTTGAATTTAACATTTTTTTGCTTATCTTATAGAAATCTAAAAATTATTGTGGTATAATATAACGGTTATGGAGGCAAGTCCTGCATCGTCGGGCAACAGTTTCCATTACATAGTAACTAAGTTATCAAAAAATTTAAAATATTTGGAGGACAAACCAATGGCAAAGAAGTATTGCTATCTCTTCTCCGAGGGTAACGCATCTATGCGTGAGATCCTTGGCGGTAAGGGAGCTAACCTTGCAGAGATGACCAACATCGGTCTTCCTGTTCCCCAGGGCTTCACTATCTCTACCGAAGCCTGCACCCAGTACTATGAGGACGGCCGTCAGATCAACGACGAGATCATGGCTGAAATCATGGAATACATTGTAAAGATGGAAGGCGTTACCGGCAAGAAGTTCGGTGACCTTGAAAATCCCCTTCTCGTTTCTGTTCGTTCCGGCGCACGCGCATCCATGCCCGGTATGATGGACACCATTCTTAACCTCGGTCTTAACGAAGAGGTTGTTGAGGTTATGGCTAAGAAGTCCGGCAATGCACGTTGGGCTTACGACTGCTACAGAAGATTTATCCAGATGTACTCCGACGTTGTTATGGAGGTCGGAAAGAAGTACTTCGAGGAGCTCATTGACAAGATGAAGGAAGAAAAGGGCGTTAAGCTTGACGTTGAGCTTACCGCTGACGATCTTAAGGAGCTTGCTAACCAGTTCAAGGCTGAGTACAAGGCTAAGATCGGCACTGACTTCCCCACCGATCCCAAGGAGCAGCTTATCGGCGCAGTTAAGGCCGTATTCCGTTCTTGGGACAACCCCCGTGCAAACGTTTACCGTCGTGACAACGACATTCCCTACAGTTGGGGTACTGCAGTAAACGTTCAGGCAATGGCATTCGGTAATATGGGCGAGAACTGCGGTACAGGCGTTGCCTTCACTCGTGATCCCGCTACCGGTGAGAAGGTGCTTATGGGTGAGTTCCTTACCAACGCACAGGGCGAGGACGTTGTTGCAGGCGTTCGTACTCCTATGCCTATCGCAGAGATGGCTAACAAGTTCCCTGCTGCTTTCGAGCAGTTCAAGGAGGTTTGCCAGATCCTCGAGAACCACTACCACGATATGCAGGATATGGAGTTCACCATCGAGAACGAGAAGCTCTATATGCTCCAGACCAGAAACGGTAAGAGAACTGCTCCCGCAGCTCTCCAGATTGCTGTTGATCTTGTAGCAGAGGGCCACAAGACCAAGGAAGAGGCCGTTCTTATGATCGACCCCAGAAACCTTGACACCCTCCTTCACCCCCAGTTCGATGCTAAGGCACTTAAGGCAGCTACTCCTATGGGTCGCGGTCTCGGTGCATCTCCCGGCGCTGCTTGCGGTCAGATTGTATTCTCCGCTGAGGATGCAGAGGCTTGGAAAAACGCGGGCAAAAAGGTTGTTCTTGTAAGACTTGAGACCTCTCCCGAGGATATCACCGGTATGAAGGCTTCTCAGGGTATCCTTACCGTTCGCGGCGGTATGACCTCTCACGCAGCAGTTGTTGCCCGCGGTATGGGTAAGTGCTGCGTTTCCGGTTGCGGTGACATCGCTATGGATGAGGAGAACAAGAAGTTCACTCTTAACGGCAAGACCTACGTAGAGGGCGACTACATCTCTATCGACGGTTCTACCGGTAAGATTTACGACGGTATTATTCCTACC
>SVTZ01000071.1 GCA_015063525.1 Oscillospiraceae bacterium | reverse complement strand
GGTGTGGCTAAAAACGGCACAAGAATTCTCTCCGGTGCATCGGTTGAGCTTCTTCGCTCCCCCGCGCTTAATGAGGAACAGCTTGAAAGCTTTGAAATCTCTCACAATATCGGCTACGACTACTGTCTTGGTGTGCGCTCGATGCGTGATCCTGCCAAGGCTGGCAGCCTTATGCCTAAAGGATCTTTTGGTTGGGACGGCAAGAAAATGACACTCTCGGTAAGCGATCCCGAAAACCATATTGCCATCTTTCACGCTGAGTGTATAGACGGAATGAACTCTATTATCATTCCAAGATTGATGAACGTGATATATTCCTGCCTCGACGGAGAATAATAATGAAATTTGTAAGCTACGATATCCACGCGCCGCGGACAGAGGTTCTTACGTCCCTTCGTGATAACGATAAGATCGTTGAGCAGGAGAAGTTTGACAGCTCCCGCGGTGTGCCGAGGATACATATTAAAGAGAAGGAAAAGGACAAAATAAAGATCACCTGCGAGTACACCGGACGCGCAACGAAGGATAACGGATTCCTTGAAGGAACGTATTTTTTAGGACGTATTATTGAGGCTGACGGAGTGACTAAACTTAAGGGCGTTATACTTACTGCCCCGATTTATCACTCGATTTTGGCGATTATATTTGTTTTCTTCATTTTACAATGCATATCGATCGGCGGCTTTTCGCCCGTGCCTATTATTCTTCTTGTATTTAGTATTTTTATGTTTAAGGATGAGTTTAGAAAGCAGAGCATAATAAAACGCTACGTTTTCAGAGCGTTTAAGAATACCTTTGCAAGGTTTAATAGCAAAAATAAGTAATGGTGCTTATGTAAAAATATTCGTTTTAGCTATTGATTTTTTTGAATTTATATGCTATAATACTACCTGTGACCAATAATCGCATCATATGCCGGTATGGTGGAATTGGCAGACGCGTCGGACTCAAAATCCGAAGGTAGCAATACCGTGTCGGTTCGACCCCGACTACCGGCACCAAAAAAAGAGGAAATAACCCTTGCGGTTATTTCCTCTTTTTTCGTACCCGTTCACCGGGTTGAGCCGTTCATTTTCGAAGAAAATGATAAGGTTTTCGTTTTGCTGAACAACGGAATAGAAGAAGCATATACGATAACCCTGCTTAGACCCCGACGAAAGTACGAACTCTTGCTTTTTATTCGGAATCTTTTACTAGTTTATAATCGTGGGTGATCGTCGAATAATTATTTTTTCACCCTCTTGCATTTTAAATAAATATATTGTATAATAAAATAAATTAAATAATTTTGTAAGGAAGGCGGAAACTCGATGAACGAGAATTACGGTTTTGACCTTAACAAAGTGAATAGCCACAATATCTCTTCTATTGGCCTTAAGCAGTCAGAGCTTTGTGAGAGGCGTATTATCGAGTTCTATGAGATTTCCTCCGGGCTTTCAAAAGAGCTTGCCGAGTATAAAGATGAGATGAGCGTCTCCGAGATGCTTACGCTGCTTTCGGAATCGCTATATTTACCGAAGGGAAACGTTCATTCCGATGCTTTAAAAATTAATTTCTCGAGGCTCGAGGCATTTCTGTCATCGGTCGGCTCTTTTGACAGGGTGATTCTTTCCGATGTTCTGGTTGAAAGCTTACGATATGAAGGAATACGGGTCGCTGAATCGGATTTCCTGCCGCAAAACGACTCACCGGAGACCTTTACCTACGTAAAAAACCCACTCTCCGACGAGGCATATGACGTTTTTTGCGATAATTTTCGTGATCCGAGGCTTAAGTATTCCTTAACTCTGAAGGAGGCTGCCGCGCTTGCCGCAGAAGGCGGCGTAACCTATGCACTTCTTCCTCTTGAGGAATCGGGAGGCGAAAGACTTCATACAGCCACAGAGCTTATCTTTAAGTACGATCTGAAGATCAACTCTGTAACTCCGGTTTTTGGTCTTGACGGAAGTTCGGATATGAAATACGCTCTTGTGTCGAGAAAATTCACCTTACCGAGGATAAACACCGATGATGACGTTTATCTCGAGATAAGGGTCTCCTCCTCCGCATCGCTTTCGGATATAATTTTGGCGGCAGAGTATTACGGATCGAGAGCCTATAGAGTGAATACGGTTCTTCTTGATACCGACGGTGAAGAAGACAGCTACTATTCTCTTGTTTTTAAGAATGCATCGGGCGATTTTGCCGGCCTGCTTGCCTATTTAACCTTGTTTATTAACTCCTACACTCCCGTAGGATTTTATAAAAATTTAGAATAAAGAGGAAAACAATGAAAAATCACATCGAATACAAAACTAAGGGCGTATGCTCCAGAATGATTATCGTTGACACCGAGGACGGTGTTATCACAAACTGCTCCTTTGTGGGCGGATGCGCCGGAAATACTCAGGGCGTCGCGGCTCTCGTGGTAGGAATGAAGGTGGAGGAAGCTATAAAGAAGATCAAGGGAATTAAGTGCGGCCTAAAGGCTACATCTTGTCCCGATCAGCTTGCCGAGGCACTTGAAGAATTAGTTAATGCATAAAATGAACATATAAATTTAGGCAGAAAGGATTGTTGCTATGTATAATGTTGAATATCAGAGATGGCTTAATTCTGCGGTTGTTACTGAGAGTGAACGAGAAGAGCTGTTGTCTATAGCAAATAACGAAGAGGCTAAGGCACTTCGCTTCAGCGCGCCTATGGACTTCGGCACCGCAGGTCTTAGATCCACAATGTATATGGGTATCGGATCTATGAACCGTTATACCGTTGCACAGACTACAAGAGGTATTGCCGCGCTTATCAAGCTTGCAGGCGGAGAGGAAAGAGGCGTTGCAATTGCATTCGACTCAAGAAATAATTCAGCAGATTTCGCTAAGATCAGCGCGTGTGTGCTTGCAGGCGCGGGCATTAAGTCCTATATATTTGATAACATTCGTCCCACGCCCGAGCTTTCCTTTGCTCTTCGTGAGCTTGGCTGTATCGCGGGTATCAACATTACCGCGTCACACAATCCGAAGGAGTATAACGGCTACAAGGCGTATTGGGAAGACGGCGCGCAGATCGCACCCGAGCAGGCTAAGGTCGTTTCTGCAGAGAGAGCAAAGTTCGACGTGCTTGATATGTCCGGAATAATGGACTTTGATGAGGGGGTAGAGTGCGGTCTTATCACAATTCTTGACGAGAAGTTTGACGAGAAGTATCTCGACGCAGTTCTTGATACCGCGGTTAATACTAATGCTGTTAAAGAAGTCGCAGACGAGCTCAAGGTTGTTTACACACCCCTTCACGGCGCGGGTTACAGACTCGTTCCCGAGGTATTTAAAAGAATAGGCCTTAAGCATCTTTATACCGTTGACGAGCAGATGGTTCCGAACGGTGATTTCCCCACGGTTGAAAAGCCTAATCCCGAGTACAGTGCAGTATTTAAGCTGGGTATTGATATTGCTAACAGAGTCGGATCCGACCTTGTTATCGCAACCGACCCCGACTCCGATAGAGTAGGTGTTATGACCAGAACCGAGGGCGGCGATTTTGCCACCATTTCGGGTAACCAGATGGGCGCGCTTCTTCTTGACTACGTTATTAAGGCTCGCCGCGATCTCGGCATTCTTCCCGAGGGCGCATACTGTGTAAAGAGCCTTGTTTCCACCGATATGGCCTATAAGATCGCTAAGGACAACGGCGTAAAGCTTCACGACGTTCTCACCGGCTTCAAGTTTATCGGCGAGGTTATCAAGAACTATGAGGCAGAGGGTAAATTTGGCGGCTTCCTTCTCGGATTTGAGGAGAGCTACGGCTATCTTCTCGGCTCATACGCAAGAGACAAGGACGCGGTTGAAGGTTCTATGATGATCCTCGAGATGACCGCATACTACAAGAAGAAGGGAATGACCCTTTCGGACGCTCTCTCCGAGCTTTACAATACCTACGGCCTTTATGCTGAAAAGACAATCGATATATATATGGAAGGCCTTGACGGTATTGAGAACAGAAAGAAGGTTATGCAGAATCTTCGCGATAACACCCCCACATCAATCGGCGGTGTAAATGTTAAGAGCGCAGGCGACTATAAGACCGGCGAGGTACGTGACCTTGAAAACGGTGAGATCTCCACCACAGGTCAGCCTTCCTCCGACGTTCTTTACTACACTCTCGTAAACGAGGATAAGATAATCGTCCGTCCTTCCGGCACAGAGCCTAAGATTAAGATCTACGTACTTGCCCACGACGAGGATAAGGCGAACCTTGACGCAAAGCTCGCTCTTTACGAAAAAGATTCAAGAAAGATGACAGAGGTTTAATCCCTCAGGAAACAAAAAGTGACAGAAAAACAACAACACATAAGAAATTTCTCCATAATTGCCCACATTGACCACGGAAAATCAACTCTGGCAGACAGAATTCTTGAGAAGACCAGAACTGTTGAGACCCGTGATATGGAGGAGCAGCTGCTTGACAATATGGATCTCGAGCGTGAGCGCGGAATTACCATAAAGGCAAGAGCAGTACGTCTTTCGTATAAGGCAAAGAACGGGGAAGAATACATCTATAATCTAATTGACACTCCCGGTCACGTCGACTTCGGCTACGAGGTCTCTCGCTCGCTTAAGGCCTGCGAGGGCGCGCTGCTCGTTGTTGACGCGACTCAGGGCGTCGAGGCGCAGACTCTTGCAAACGCATATCTCGCTATCGACAACGACCTTGAGATACTTCCGGTAATCAATAAGATCGACCTTGCATCCGCTGACATTGACGGAGCGAGGCGTGAGATCGAGGATATTATCGGTATTCCCGCTGAGGACTGTCCTGCGGTTTCGGCAAAGAACGGGATAAATATTGAGGATGTGCTTGAGAAGATCGTAACCGACATTCCCGCGCCCGAGGGAGATAAGGATAAGCCGCTGAAGGCGCTAATTTTTGACTCTCATTATGACTCGTATTTGGGCGTTGTCGTTTATATCCGCGTTTTCGACGGTACTATCCGTGCAGGCGACAGAATAAAGCTTATGGCGCAGGGAAGCGAGTTCGATGTTGTTGAGGTCGGTACGATGGAGCCCTTCGGACTTAAGAAGGCGGAGTCGCTTTCGGCGGGAGAGGTTGGTTATATTACCGCTTCCATCAAGACTGTCGGTGATACCAGAGTTGGCGATACCGTCACTTTGGCGACAAATTCCGCGGCAGAACCGCTTGACGGCTTCCGCGACGTGCATCCGATGGTATATTCGGGCATATATCCCGCTGACGGTGCAAGATACGGCGATCTTCGCGACGCTCTTGAAAAGCTCCAGCTTAACGATGCCTCTCTCGTATTCGAGCCCGAGACCTCGGTCGCTCTCGGCTTCGGCTTTAGATGCGGCTTCCTTGGTCTGTTGCATATGGAGATTATTGAGGAGAGACTTGAGAGAGAGTTTAATCTTGATCTTATAACCACCGCCCCCTCGGTTATTTATAAGGTTGACCTTCGCGGCGGCGAGACTATTATGATCGACAACCCCTCGAAGTTCCCGACTGCAGACGAGATACAGACCGCCTACGAGCCTATAATGAACGCTACTATAATTACTCCCACCGACTATATTGGAGGAATTATGGACCTTTGCCAGGAGAGGCGAGGTGTGTTCATTGATATGAAATATATCGACACCGAGCGTGCCGAGATCCATTACGATCTGCCTCTTAATGAGATAATTTACGATTTCTTCGATGCCTTAAAGAGCCGAACTAAGGGTTATGCATCTCTTGACTACGATCTTAAGGGGTACAAGCAGTCGAAGCTAGTAAAGCTTGACTTTATGCTTAACGGAGAGGTGGTTGACGCACTTTCCTTCATTGTATTTGAGGACAGAGCGTATACGAGAGCCCGCAAGATTGCCGAGAAGCTGAAGGAAAATATTCCGCGCCAGCTCTTTGAGATTCCCATTCAGGCTACAATTGGATCGAAGATCATCGCAAGAGAGACGGTAAAGGCGATGCGTAAGGACGTTCTTGCCAAGTGCTACGGCGGTGATATTACAAGAAAGAAGAAGCTGCTTGAAAAGCAGAAGGAAGGTAAGAAGAAGATGCGTAAGCTCGGCAGCGTAGAGGTTACGCCCGAGGCATTTATGGCGGTTCTCAGGCTTGAAGATGACAGCTAAGCCTATCGGCCTTTACGTTCATATTCCGCTTTGTAAAAGAAAGTGCAATTACTGCGATTTCTGCTCATACAGAGAGTCTGATGCCGATTGGCGCGAGGAGTATATAGATGCTCTTTGCTGTGAGATAAAATCATATCGGGGCAAGGAAATTGCCATTGATACGGTTTTCTTCGGCGGCGGAACGCCGTCTCTGCTTTCGGTGTCTGAATTTCAAAGGATTACCGATAGCATTAAGGAGAGCTTTGTGCTTTCTAAGAATACCGAGTTCACAATGGAGGCAAATCCCGGGGCAATAAGCAGGGAAAAGCTTTACGAATTTGTAGAGATTGGAGTCAATAGACTCAGCATCGGCTTGCAGTCGATTCACGAAAATGAGTTGAAAATCTTAGGCAGAATACATTCTTTTGGCGATTTTAAGGAATTGTATCGATTTGCAAGAGAGTGCGGTGTAAGAAACATAAACGTGGATCTTATGTACGGAATTCCCGAGCAAACTATGGATAGCTTTGGCGTAACTCTTAGCGAGATCATCAAGCTTTCCCCCGAGCATATTTCGCTTTACGGCCTTATCCTTGAGGAAGGAACTCCCTTTTATAAAATGAAGGATCGCCTTCCTATTCCCGACGAGGACACCGAGTGTGATATGTATTACCTCGCCGCGGGAAGGCTTCGCGAGGCGGGCTATAACCACTACGAGATCTCTAATTATTCAAGAGACGGTCTTGAGTGCCGTCATAACCTTAAATATTGGCGGGATAATGAGTATATTGGCGTTGGCGTTGCTGCTTATTCCTATTTTAAAGGCAGGCGTTTCGGCAATTCAAGAGATATTTCGGAATATCTTAGCTCGGATCGCGCAAAATATTTGAAAGAGGAGACCGTCGATTTTGAAAACGAGGCTTACGAGTACGTTATGCTTCGCCTGAGGCTTAGCGAGGGCTTTTTGCTCTCGGATTACCGTCAGCGCTTTAATTGCGACTTCCTTAAGGGACGCGAGGATACGATACAAAGGCTCGTCAAGGCAGGATATCTTCGCCTTTCGAATGATCGCATCGCGCTTACCGAAAGCGGCTTTTACGTCAGTAACACGATCCTTACCGAATTAATATAAAAAACGCTTGACATCAAGGCAAATATAGTATAAAATATAATCAGTAAAACAGATTGGAGTATAATTATGTCTGATATTGAAAAGAATATTAACGAAGAAGAAGTAGACGAGCTTGGCGATATCATTTACACCCTTACCGATGAGGAAACCGGTGAGGAGCTTGATTTCCAGCTTATCGCAAGAGCGACTATTGACGACGTTCTTTACTTTGCTCTTGTTCCCGCGAATGACGAGGAGTGTGAGGAGTACGTAATCCTTCGCGTAACCGAGGACGGTGAGGATATTATCCTTGAGTCCATCGATGATGATGACGAGTTCGAAAAGGTTGAGGAGTATTTCAACGACCTTCTCTTCGGCGAGGTTGACTACGACGAGAATTAAGGAATTTTTCTTTCCTGCGTGGTGCGTGATAATGTGATATTTGAACCTACACACATTGCAAGGGAGTCCGGATAAACTTCTGCCAACGGGATGCAGGCCTCCCGCCGAGGGCGCTTATCTTAAGTGATGACCCC
>SVTZ01000070.1 GCA_015063525.1 Oscillospiraceae bacterium | reverse complement strand
TCGGGGTGCATGTACTGATTGATAACTCTCCTGCTGCAATCCTCCACGCTGCCGCAGGGAACCTTACGGGCCTTGGTGATGTCGATCTTCACCGTAGGATACTCGGTGTGTGCGGGGCAGGAGGTGATATAGAACTTCGCGGGATTTTCCTTATCAAGACTCTTAAACTTAAGGTCCTTATGGCCTCTACCAACGTAAATACCGTCACGAGGATTCATCTCATATGTCTCGCCGTCAATGGTGATAACGCCCGGGCCGCCGATGTTGATACAGCCAAGCTCTCTTCTCTGAAGGAAGTAGTCTGCCGCAAGCTCCTTGCCTGCCTCAAGCTTCAGGGTCTCGTTAATGGGCATCATACCGATAACGATAATTCTGTCAATATGGCTGTAAACCATTCTGATATTGTCCTTGGTGAAGAGGTTTCCGATGTGGAACTCCTCTCTTAATCTGTCTGTGGTGTAGTATCTGACGTCCTTTGCATTAGCCGCGTCTCTTACTTCCATTCCTTCAGTCTCCTTTTTAATATATTTACCGTAAATTTCAATCTGCGAAAGTGCCGCGAAGGACAGCGATCCGTCCTCTAAGCGTTGCTGCTTGAAGCCGGTCAGCTTCACACTCTCGGTAAGCTTCGGCTCAAAGCAAAGCTCCTGACCGTCAGCAGTTCCGATAAGTTCCTTATGTATTTTTGTTCCGTCGGAGAACTCAATATCCATTTCCTTCCAATATGTATCGTGAGGGAAATCGGCTCTGAGGAAGAGGACTACCTTATTGACCTCAACGGGCGTTCCGAAGTCCACCCAAAACTCAAGATCCTCGCGAAGGCCGCCGCCCCAGGAGTGATAGGGAAAGCCGCCGTGACAGGAGTTGTCGCAGACACCGTCTATAGCGTTGCGCTCAAAGAATGAAGGCTCTTCTCTCGTAACAAAATTCGCCGCTGCGTGGGGATAGTACTTCGGTACTTTATGGCGGTCGTGAGAGTTCTGCGAGATCATACGCTCGGCGTAGATCTCGGCATCGGTGGGCTCGCTGACGACTATTCTGTGGTCGTCGCCCGAAAATGCTCCCTTGGCATAGCACATACTGCGCTCGCGTCCAAAGGGAATGACAAACTCAAAGACACCGTCGGGGATATAAATAAGCGATGGTAAAAGCGTCTCGTCAAGCTGAACGCGAAGGAACTCACCGTAGGGGATCTCGATCTTATATCTGTCACCCTGCTCGTACTCGCCGTGATAATGCTCGTCTATTTCAAGTCCGTTTGCCTTCCACTTAACGTCGCCATTTTCAGCTATAAGCTTAAGGTTAATTATTATAATCACTCCTTTTCGGTTTACTCAGTTAATGATAACATATTTTTTAAGATAAATCAATAGCTTTGAGGGATTTTATTAGCCTTGAATCTCGTTTGTCAGGTTCCATGTGGGATAAAGCTCGCGCCAAACGTCGGTGTGCGCCTCGCAGTCAAGATAGTGAGCAAACCAGTGGGTATCCTCCTCTGTCGTGCCTGCCGCCTTCACTCTATCGTGATAATAAGACATCTCGGGAGAGGTGCAGAAGTCGTGCCAGCCGTCACGCCAGGAGCCGTCAAGCAGGGAGGCGTTTCGCTTTTCAAATTCTTCAAGTATTGTGCTGCCAATATCGCCGTGTGCAAGGTCGCATCCGGTCTCGGTAGCGATTATGGGATGGAATTTGATGCCGTTGTTTTCGGTTTCAAGTTCTACCACCAGACCGGTGTACCAGCACTCGGGGCAATCGTAGCCTGCGAAAACGAAGTTGAAGTTGCCCTGGCCGTAGACGATATGAGCGCCTTGATACTCCTCGTAACAGCCTATGCAGTGGCTATGCTGACAGATGACCGCATCTGCGCCGTTGTGAACAAGCTCGTGGCAGAGGTTATAGAGTCTCGGTGAGGGATAACGGCAATACTCCTTGCCGCCGTGGTAGATCACGATAAGATAATCGCACTTTTCCCTTGCCTCTCTTACGTCCTGCATAGTCAGGAATGGGTCGAAGGGATTTGCGCCTATTCTATTCGGGAGCGCGTAGGTGTACTCGTGCTCGCAGACGTTTACAATTCCCACTTTTTTGCCGTCCTGCTCAATGTAGTAGGGCTTGCGGGAGTCGGTATCGTTCTCGCCAATTCCGGTATAAGGAATGCCCGCACCGTCAAGAGCTGACATCGTATCGCGAAGGCCCTTTACGCCAAAGTCAAAAACGTGGTTGTTGGAAAGGCATACGTCGCTGACACCCAGCTTCTTTATAGCATTTACACACTCGGGAGTGCAATTTATATTCGGTCCGAATTTCTTAATCGCGCCATCGTGATTTGTCAGGGCACATTCAAGATTGACGATAAATCTGTCGGCATCCCTTGCAATATCGCAAACGTCACCGAAAAGGGTGCGCACGTCGCCTTCTTCAAAATACTTCTCGGTTACCGAGGTGGGAACCAAGTCTGCGGCAATTAAAAGCTTCATTTTTTGCTCCTTATAAATTTTTAGCACTTTCAGTATAACTGAAAAAAGGTCTTAAGTCAAGGTATTTATTTCCTTTTTTCTCGCGGGAAGATATTTTTATAAAAAAGATTGACAAAAATATTTTTTTATGTTAGAATTATTAACGTTAATCCAAGGGAGGAGTAACACGCCCCTTTTCGTCAGAGAGTGCGCGGTTGGTGAGAGCGCATCGGAGAGCCGTGTGAAGGTAGCCCTTGCAGTATTCGGGAAGAACGGCAGGTTTGCTTATTAGAACCCGACGGTGAGCACCGTTATTTGCGATAATAAGGGAGCTTTTTGCTCTGAATTTGGGTGGTAACACGGATTTTTCGTCCCAAGCAGCGTTTATTGCGTTGCTTGGGATTTTTTATTGAGTTAATAACCGAAAGGAAAATATAAAAATGAAAGAACTTGCAAAAAACTATAATCCTGCCGAATTTGAGGACAGGATATACGAAAACTGGTGTGATAAGGGATATTTCAAGCCCGACGAGGACGATAAGAAGCCTTCCTTCTCTATCGTTATTCCTCCGCCTAACGTAACCGGTCAGCTTCATATGGGTCACGCCCTTGACGAGACCCTTCAGGACATACTCGTGCGTACCAAGCGTATGCAGGGCTACTCTACCCTTTGGGTGCCCGGCACAGACCACGCAGGTATTGCAACGCAGATAAAGGTTGAGGAAAGACTCCGTGTTGACGAGGGTCTTTCCAGATACGATCTCGGCCGCGAGAAGTTCCTTGAGCGCGTTTGGGCGTGGAAGGATTCCTACGAGGCGAGAATTACCGGTCAGCTTAAGAAGCTCGGCGCTTCCTGCGACTGGTCGAGACAGAGATTTACTATGGACGAGGGCTGCTCGAGAGCAGTTCGCGAGGTGTTCGTTAACCTTTACAACAAGGGCCTTATCTACCGCGGACACAGAATTATCAACTGGTGTCCGAGATGCCTTACCGCCCTCTCCGATGCGGAGGTTGAATACAAGGATCAGCCCGGCCATTTCTGGCACGTCAAGTACCCTATCAAGGGCGAGGACGGCTTCGTTGAGATTGCCACAACAAGACCCGAGACTATGTTCGGTGATACCGCAGTTGCGGTTAACCCCGAGGACGAGAACACAAAGCATCTTATCGGCAAGACCCTTATCCTGCCTATCGTAGGCCGCGAGATTCCCGTAATTGCAGACGATTACGTTGAGATAGGCTTCGGCACGGGCTGTGTTAAGATCACTCCTGCTCACGACCCTAACGACTTCCTCGTAGGTCAGAGACACAACCTTGAGCAGATCAAGGTTATGAACGATGATGCGACTATGAACGCATACGCAGGTAAGTACGAAGGGTTAGACAGATATGCCTGCCGTAAGGCGCTTGTTGCCGATCTTGAAGCAGAGGGTTATCTCGTAAAGACCGAGCCTCACGACCACAACGTAGGCACCTGCTATCGTTGCGGAACCACCGTTGAGCCTCTTACAAGCGATCAGTGGTTCGTTAAGATGAAGCCTCTCGCAGCGCCCGCAATCGAGGCGGTTGAAAACGGCTCTATCAATTTCGTTCCCGAGCGTTTCTCCAAGAACTACTTCAACTGGATGAACAATATTCTTGACTGGTGTATCTCCCGTCAGCTCTGGTGGGGTCACAGAATCCCTGCCTTCTACTGCGATGAGTGCGGCCATATGGAGGTTTCCAAGACCGATATTACCGCCTGCCCTAAGTGCGGCGGCGCGGTAAGACAGGAGGAGGACGTGCTTGACACCTGGTTCTCCTCTGCGCTCTGGCCCTTCTCTACTCTCGGCTGGCCCGACAGCACCGAGGATCTTAAGAGATATTATCCCACGGACACTCTCGTAACCGGCTACGATATTATCACCTTCTGGGTATCGAGGATGATATTCTCCGGCCTTGAGCATATGGACGAGAAGCCATTCTCTACCGTATTTATCCACGGTCTCGTAAGAGACGCCCAGGGCAGAAAGATGTCCAAGTCTCTCGGCAACGGCATTGATCCCCTTAAAGTTATCGAGGAATACGGCGCAGACGCGCTTAGATTTGCCCTTGCAACCGGTAACGCGCCCGGCAACGATATGAGATTCTCCGACGAGAAGATCGAGGCAGCGAGAAACTTTGCCAACAAGCTTTGGAACGCGTCCCGTTTCGTGCTTATGAACCTTACCGAGAGTGACGAGGAGCTTCTCGCACCTGCAAGCGAGGCCGATCTTACCATTGAGGATAAGTGGATTCTCTCCAAGTTCAACGCGCTCTGCAAGACCGTAAACGACAATATTGCAAAGTACGAGGTTGGCGTCGCGCTGGCAGAGATCTACTCCTTCACCTGGGACACCTTCTGCGACTGGTACATCGAGATGGCTAAGAGCCGTATCTTTGAGGGCGGCGCGGCAGCCCTTACCGCAAAGAGAACTCTGGTTAAGGTTCTCTCGGGTATTCTCGGTCTGCTTCACCCCTATATGCCCTTCATCACCGAGGAGATCTATCAGGCAATTCCTCACACCTGCGAGTCTATTATGATTTCAGAGTATCCCTCATTTAACGATGAGCTTGATTACTCCGAAGCTGAGGGACACGTTGAGAGAATTATCTCCTGCATCACCGCTATAAGAAACCGCAGAGCCGAGATGAACGTTCCTCCTTCAAAGAAGGCAAAGCTTTACGTTGTTACCAAGTATGAGGAGACCTTTAAGTCTGCCTCCAAGATTCTTGAAAAGCTGGCCTCCGCCTCCGAGGTTATCGTTACCGACGGATACGAGTCTGACGATGCGGTTATGATCGCCACCGACGCAGGACGTCTCTACATTCCTCTTGCAGAGGTTATCGACTTTGAGAAGGAGAGAGCAAGACTTACCGCCGAGATGAAGAAGAACGACGGTGAAATCGAAAGAATAGAAAAGAAGCTTTCCAACGAAGGCTTCGTAAGCAAGGCTCCCGCTGCCGTTATTGACGGTGAGAGAGCAAAGCTTCAGAAATATCTTGAGGTACGCGAGTCGCTTACAGTAGCTCTCGCAAAGCTCGGTTAATATGAAAGAAGAAAAGAAAATAGAAGAGCTTATCGTCTTCTCAGGGCAGTATGAGGACTGCGAGGAAAACTCCAGAGTCGTGATACCCGAGGGCATCGAGGAGATTGCGGAGAATGCCTTCCGCGACTTCTCCTGCCTTTGCGAAGTAGTGCTGCCAAGATCGCTTAAAAGGATCTCGGCCTGCGCCTTTGCAGGTTGTACGAATCTTAAGCGAGTTGAAATGCAGTTCGGACTTGAGGAGATCCTTGACGAGGCCTTCTCCTCCTGCTCCTCGCTTACCTCGGTAAATATTCCCGACTCGGTAAAGCGTATCGGCGAGGGGTGCTTCGAGGCTTGCGCCAGCCTTTCGCAGATAAAGCTTTCGGAGTCGGTTATTATGATCGGCTCGGGTGCCTTTGCCTATTGCTTCAACCTCACCGACGTAACCATTCCCGACAGCTGTGTGCTGGTTGAGTTCAACGCATTTGCAAACTGCTTCTCGCTTGAGGGCGTTAAGCTTTCCTGCAATATGGGGCTTATCGACGAGTCCACTTTCGAGGGTTGCAGGTCGTTAAAATACGTCGATTTGCCAACTAAGCTTGTCAAAATAGGTCGAAGAGCCTTCAAAGGATGCACTTCTCTTGCCAACATTATCCTTCCCGTTGGTACGGCAGTTATCGGCCTTGATGCCTTTGCCGACTGCTCTGCCCTCTCAAGAATTGCCATTCCGAAGGACCTTAGAGAGATTGAGGATCTTGAGGTCTTTGGCGGTTGCGACAGTCTTCATGAGATCTCCTTTGGCGGAAGCCGCGAGAGGTGGGAGGAGATAATGCGCGGCAACAGTCTTACTCTTCAGAAGAGCGATTGCTCGTTCAGCGTACCGAAAATTACCTTTATGAATTTGGAATAAGGAAGAGAGAAAATGAACAAAAAATACAAATGTCTGGTGCTTGACCACGACGACACCGTGGTTGACAGCTCGGCATCAATACACTACCCTTCCTTCGTTGAATATCTAAAGATCGCAAGGCCGCACCTTGCAGATAAATATACTCTTGAAGAGTATTTCGAAAAGAACTTCCACCCCGGAATTTTAGAGCTTTTCACCGAGGAGATCGGACTTAACGAGCAAGAGCTTGCCGAGGAGGAGGCGTTCTGGCGCGAATACGTAAAAAATCATATTCCAAACGCCTATCCCGGAATAGCTGAGATTATTGCAGATTTCAAGGCGGGCGGCGGCATCGTTGCCGTGGATTCCCACTCGCTGACCGATAATATCATCAGAGATTACAAGGCAAATGGACTTCCCGACCCCGACGTTATCTACGGCTGGGATATTCCGAAGGAGATGCGGAAGCCTGCGCCCGGAACGCTTTTCGATCTTATGGAGAAATTTTCTCTCTCGAAAGATGAAATACTCGTGGTTGACGATTTGAAGCCCGGATACGATATGGCAAAGGCGGCGGGAGTTGATATTGCGGCTGCCGCTTGGGCTCATAACGTACCCGAGATTGCATCCTTTATGCGTGAGAATTGCGAGTATTTCTGCGTGACGCCCGAGGATCTGAGAAAAATTCTTTTTGATTAAATCTTTGTGACTTCATCACGGAATCCCCTGCCTTTTTTTGGTATACTAATATCAACCAAACAAAAGGAGTCTAATATGAAAAACATTTCTATAATTACTTCATTAATACTTATAGTTTCAGTATTGCTCGTTTCCTGCGCTCCCACAATAGGCGGACAAGATACGCAAAGCGGCAACGGTGAAATGCAAAATCAACAGGGCGGCAATGCCGAAGGCAATGACAATGCCGAAAGCGGCGGCAATGCCGAAGGCAATGACAATGCCGAAAGTGGCAGTAATGCTGAAGGCGGCGGTGATGCCGAAAGCGGCGGCAATACCGAAAACGAAGCCGACAATTCCGACACAGAGGGTAATCCCGAAAAGCCTCCTGTTGGCACTGCGGTTGGCAATTCCTTCGGTCACCTTAGCGTCCAAGGGATGAATGGAGAAATTATTAATACGGCAGATTACAGCGGTAAGATAATTATTCTAAACATTTGGGCAACAAGATGTCCTCCCTGCAAGGCGGAGCTTCCCGATTTTAACAGAATTGCAAGCGAATACTCAGACGATGTAGTTATTATTGCAGCGCACGAGGCGTACAACAAGCAGTCGGCTGTCAGTTATGTTAATACAAATTTCCCCGACACTAAAATTATCTTTGCCTTCGACTCGGTATATAACGATGCCTACTACGCAGCGGGCGGTGACGGATATATTCCGCAGACCGCGATTATTGACCGTAACGGAATAATCGTCTACTCCGACAGCGGACAGCTCTCACATAGCGCGCTTGTCGAGCTTATCGAAGCAAACAAATAAAAAATACCTCCCGAGGCTTTGTGCCTCGGGAGGTTTGTGTTTTTAGGAAATGGTTTTAATCACGTTAGAATTTGCTATTTCAACGTATATGTTAGGATCAAAGTCGATAAGCAGATCGCGGAAATA
>SVTZ01000069.1 GCA_015063525.1 Oscillospiraceae bacterium | reverse complement strand
CTTGAAATTCCCGACAAATAATGATAAAATATATCTATCAAAAGGCGAGGTTTATATATGTTCAACACCACACTATGTTATATAGAAAAAAACGGCGCATACTTAATGATACACCGCGTTAAGAAAAAGAATGATATGAATAAGGATAAATGGATCGGAGTCGGCGGAAAATTCGAAAACGGCGAGAGCCCATTTGATTGCGCCAGACGAGAAATAAAGGAAGAAACCGGATTAACCGTAAATGATCTCAGGTACAGAGGAATCGTAACCTTCGTATCCGACCTTTACGGCACGGAATATATGCACCTGTTTACCGCCACCGAATACGACGGCGAGATCGACTATAACTGCAATGAAGGTACGCTTGAGTGGGTGAAAAAGGAGGATATTAATTCGCTGCCAATTTGGGAGGGTGATAAGATATTCTTTGATCTTATTGATAAAGAAGAAAGATTTTTCTCCCTAAAGCTTTGCTACGAGGGAGACGCGCTCGTTTCACACACTATTGAATACTGAAAATGAGAAACGCCCGATGGGCGTTTCTCATTTTTTTAAGAGCTTTGCTCTGTCTTTATAATCGGGCAAGATTTCCTCAATAATCTTATAAAACCTTGGCGAGTGATTCATCTCTTTGAGATGCGCCAGCTCGTGCACCACGACGTAATCTATTGCTTCCTCGGGATAAAGCATTAAAAGATAGGAAAAGGAGAGATTTCCCTTTGACGAGCAAGAGCCAAAGCGGGTCTTTGCGCCTGTAATCGTAATTCTGCCGTATTTTAAACCCATAATTTCGGCGTAATGCTTCACTTTTATGGGTAGTATGCTTCTTGCGGATTTACGAAGATCCGATACCTGCTCGTCAGAAAAAGAAGTAATTTTCTCCCGCCTTTGGATATATTTTTCAAGGTGTGTATCTATCCATTTACGGTGTGAGGCGATAACTCTCTCTATTCTCTCGCGGGAGGTACCGTATGGCGCTCTGACAACAAGGCCCTCGTCCTTTATACAAAGAGAAATCGTTCTCCTTTTAGAATACACTATGCTATATTCCATTTCTTCACCTCCCGACTTATTTTAACATAAATCGGCGAAAAAGTAAACACCTAGTCGTCGTGAATATAGCAATTTGAATTAAACTGCTTCTTCTCCTTACTTTTTCCGATGAAAACTCCCTCGGGGATAGTGTATTCAAAATACGGCAAAGCGTAATCTGTCGGCCGTTTGTCATATCTGCCAATATCTCTGTAAACGAATTCCGCGTCGGTCACAGTTATCTCCATAGGAAAAGCTCTGTCCTCTACCGAAATAAGAGATACCGCGACAAGGTTTTCCTTCGGGCATCCGTCGCAGGCTATCGCCTTCGTCTCTGAGTCGTAAAGGCAGATTATGTGCCTGTCGCACTCAGCCATCGGCCTGTTTCCTTCGGTAAAATAGCCGAGTTCCCTTCTGCTTCCTCTTGGGTCATAAATGCATCTCTCGCAGTAAAGTCCGCCCGAGTCCCTGCAATAAGAGAGATAAAGAAGCCCGTCGTCAGAAAACTCCTCCCTCTCGCCCTCCACGATGTACTCTCGGTGTATCTCAGTCATTACCTCGTCCCATATTCGAAGGTGGCTTTTCGACAATGAGGAAATCTCCGTACCGGAGTTATCGTATCCGCACCATATTCCGGCGGTAAAGCGCGGCGTATATCCTATAAACATTTTATCCCTGCCACCGCCCGACGTTCCGGTCTTGCCTGCTACGTCTATGATCTCTTTTAAGCTTATGCTCTTTGCCGTTCCCGAGTCGGTCACCGTCATAAGCATTTTATTCATTATTCTAGCAGTACTTTGCTTGAATATCCTTTTTTCACTCGGCTCGTTTTCAAGTATGACTTTGCCGTTATAATCCACAAGCCGTATATAGCTTCTTGCCTCCCTCCGTACTCCCTCTCCCGGAAATACGCTGTAGCTCTCTGTAAGCTTAAGAAGCGAAACCCCTCGGCCAAGCTGGCCAAGAGCCATAGGAGCTATAGCTATATCGGTAATCGAGCCCTCCCTTTCAATCAGTGTATCAAATCCGAAGTTCTCTTTAAGAGAATTGAACACCGATTTAGGCGTTAAAATATTACAAAGGCGTACGGCAATCGTGTTTTTTGAGAGTTTAAGAGCGTCCTTTGCCGTAGTGAGTCCGTCGTATACCTGTGGCGAATTTCTCGGATATTCTCTGTATCCATCCTCCGTCTCGGTAAAGCTGACCGGAACGTCGTCAAGAACCGTAGCCCAGTTTATCCTTCCGTTATCTATAAGAGGTGCGTAAAGGGCAATAGGCTTCATAACCGAACCGGGGATATGGGGTGTTGTCGCGTGATTGAGGAGACGGTTTCCTTCCTTTTTGCCTGCCCTGCCGATAATGCCGACAAGGTCACCGGTTTTCGCATCGGTTACAACCATCGAGTAGTTCAATCCGTCTTTTATCTCGCCTGCAAGATTTGCGACGTTCTCAAAATACTTCTCCAAGGTTTCCTGTACGTACGGATTCATAGTCGTATAAACCTTATATCCACCTCCGAGAAGCATTATTCTTGCAGCAGAGCTGTTTATCCCATATTTGCCCGCAAGATCCAAGGTGATTTCCTCTATCGCAGTTTCCACAAACCAGGAGTCAAAGCGGTCCTCTCTTTGTTCTCTCGGTATAACGTATAGCGGCGCGGCTTTTGCTCTTTCGTACTCTTCCTCGGTAATAACACCGTCGGAATGCATAACACTAAGAACGATATCTCTCTTCTTTTTACACGACTCCGGATTTGAATATGGGTTATATGCCGAAGGAGCGTTGGTAATGCCGATAAGCGTCGCCGCCTCCTCAGGCAAAAGCGCACTCGGCTCTTTTCCAAAATACGCTCGCGAGGCCTCCGTAACGCCAAAGATACCGTCGCTCATCGGGATTACGTTCAGATATACCTCAAGGATCTCATCCTTTGTGTAGCATTTCTCAATGTGTATAGCCCTTATTATTTCCTCGAGCTTTCTTTTTAGCTTGAGCTGATTATCTCCGCTTATGTTTTTTACAACCTGTTGGGTTATTGTGGATGCGCCAAAAACTTTATCGCGTTTCGTGATATAATTCACCGCTGCCATAACAGTGCGCCTAAGGTCTATCCCACTATGCTCGTAAAAAATCTTGTCCTCTACCGCAAGGATGCCGCGGGTAAGATACAGACTCATTTCATCAAGAGAAGAGAAGCTTTTTCTCATACTTCCGCTTATCTCTATCGCCACAGGCTCATATTCTTCACCGTTTGATCCATCAGCGTAAAAGACCGTAGAATTAAAGCTCTTAGCTCCCTCAAAAAGCTTCTCGTCGGCCTCGAAATTTATGTCCTTATATACAAACACCGCAAGTAACGAAATCACCATCGCTGCTGCAACGGCAACTGAAAAGATCGATATTGCCGTTATCAAAAAGAACTTTTTTTGCTTTTTCATCATAAGCTCCCTTCAAAACAAATAAAAAACTCCCTATGACCTTTTAATCATCTTGTCACGGGGAGCATTTTTTATTTTGTAGAATTTTTGGAACTAATGGAAAATTAATATTTAACGGAGTTAAGATACAGTCCTTCTGCCGGAGCAGTCATTCCTGCGCGCGATCTGTCACGCGAGGCAATAATATCGGGAATATCATCGGGAGAGATACGGCCGAATGCAACCTCGGTAAGCGTGCCAACGATGATTCGTACCATATTATAAAGAAAACCGTCGGCAGAGATACGCACCTCGACAATATCATCATTACGCACTACAGAAAGCGACGTGACGCTTCGTACAGTATCCTCAACGTCTGAGCCCTCGGACATAAAGGCAGAAAAATCGTATCTGCCGATAAAATGCCTTGCCGCCTCATTCATACGGCAAAGTCCCTCGTCGGTGATCGGACGGCCGAGAAACCATACTCTTCCGTACTCAAATGGATCGTAAATACGTGTGTTCATTATGCGGTAAAGGTATTCCTTTTCCTTTACGTCATAACGCGGATGAAAGCTTTCGCCGCACTCTTCTGCGTAAAACAGGGACAAATCTTCGGGCAGAAAGCGCGAAACGGCTATTGGAAGCTTTTCGGCGGGGATAGTTCCTCCGTCACATTCAACTGTCAGGCAGAACTCGTTTGCATGTACTCCCGCGTCGGTACGGCTGCAGCCCGTTACCCTGCAAGGACGGCCGAAGGCTTGATTCAAAGCGTCGTTGAGCTCACCCTGAACGGTACGCAAGCCGGGCTGGACCTGAAAGCCATGAAAGGCCGTTCCAAGATATTTTATTTTTGCAAAATATTTCATCCTGCCACCTTATACCTTATAGAACATCAAATCGTATATAAATCCGAAGGACGGATAATTATACGGCAGGGTTGAAAGGCAAATAACAGAGACAAGAAGCAGGACGAGAAGGGCCATAAATACAAAATCACGAGCCTTGTACTCAAGCTTTACGAGCTTGGTTCTGTTCTTGTCGCCTCTGTAGCAACGGCATTCCATAGCGGTTGCAAGCTCCTCGGCGCGCTTAAAAGATGAAACGAATAGCGGCACGAGAAGTGGTATCAGGGCCTTTGCTCGCTGAACAAGGCTTCCCGATGTAAAGTCTGCACCGCGTGATTTCTGCGCGTTCATTATCTTCTCGGTCTCCTCTATAAGGGTAGGGATAAATCTTAGGGCGATAGACATCATCATAGCAAAGGTGTGTACCGGCACCTTGATTTTTTTCAGAGGAGAAAGAAGCGATTCAAGTCCATCCGTCAAAGAGATAGGCGAGGTGGTGTAGGTTAAAAGCACGCTTGTACCAACGATAAGGATAATTACGCGAAGTGCCATCATTATAGCTCTCGCAATTCCCTCCTCGTATATCTCTATTATCCAGAAGGAAAGGAGGGGCGCACCATCGCCCTTTGTTATAAAAACATTGATAATCGCAGTGAACAAAAGGATAAAGACGATAGGTTTAATGCTTTTTAGGATTACCTTGAAGGATATTCGGCTCAGAGCGATAAGCACAAGAGTAAACATTGCCATCAAAGCAAAGCCTACCGCATTGTTTGCCACGAAAATTGCAACGATAAAGAGAGTTGCGAGAATTATCTTAGTTCTCGGATCAAGCTTATGAATAGGAGAAAAGCCGGGGAAAAACTGGCCGAGTGTAATATCGGATATCATTTCCTGACCTCCTTTACGTAACGGAGTATCGCAGACTTAACACCATCAACAGTGTAAAGCTCGCCCTGAAGGTCTATTCCGCGTCTTCTAAGTTCATCGGCAACTCGAGAGATCATTGGTACATCAAGGCCGACCGAGATAAGCGACTCGGCCTCAGAGAAGATGCTTTTCACAGTTCCCGTACGATAAACCTTGGCAGAATTCATAACCACCACATTATCACAGTAATGTGCCATATCCTCCATAGAATGGCTGACGAGGATTACAGATGCGCCAACCTGATTTACATAATCGCGCAGACTGCCGAGAATTTCGCGCCGGCCTCTCGGGTCGAGACCTGCCGCAGGCTCGTCAAGAACAAGCACGTCGGGACGCATAGCAATAATACCTGCAATAGCAACGCGGCGCTTCTGTCCGCCCGAAAGCTCGAAGGGAGATTTATCAAGCAGATCGGCGCCAACACCCGCAAAGCGAGCTGCCTCGATAACTCTCTCGTTTATCTCCTCTTCGGTAAGGCCCAGATTACGAGGACCAAAGCCTATGTCCGCCCTGACCGTCTCGTCAAAGAGCTGATACTCGGGATACTGCATCACAAGACCAACGCGGTATCTGATTTTTGCTATTTCCTTTGGATTTTCCCAAATATCCTTTCCGTCGAGATAGACCTTACCATCTGTGGGCTTATAAAGGCCGTTGAGCAGGTTCACAAGGGTGGACTTGCCGGAGCCGGTATGTCCTATCAAGCCGGTTATTTTTCCCTTCTCAAAGGAGACGCTGACATTATCAAGCGCAACCTTCTCAAAGGGCGTTCCCTTTCCATAGACAAAGGAAAGGTTTTCTATTCTAAGAATTTCATTCATTTTATATTTCCCTGTCTTACGAAAGAAATTTATAAAGCGTTTCAATGCACTCGGACTCGGTTAGCGAGTCGCCGTCGATCTTTATACCCGCATTTTTCAGTTCCAAAATAAGCTCGTTGCCTTGAGGAGCTTCAAGACCCATTTCGCGCAGCTTCTCGACGTTGGAAAATACCTCTCTCGGAGTACCGTCAAGAGCGATCCTGCCGTCATTGATTACGATAACTCTGTCGGCTCTTGCTGCTTCTTCCATATAATGGGTAATATTTAAAATAGTTATGTTTTCCTCACGGTTGAGACGCTCCATTATATCAACAACCTCACGTCTGCCCTGAGGATCTAGCATAGCTGTAGACTCGTCGAAAATGATAACCTGAGGCTTCATAGCGATAATTCCCGCAATTGCAACGCGCTGCTTCTGACCTCCCGAGAGCTTATGAGGCGCGTGACGTGCATATTCGGTCATACCTACTAGAGAGAGCGAAGAATTTACACGTCTGCGTATTTCCTCGCGAGGAAGTCCGAGATTTTCCGGGCCGAATGCAACGTCCTCCTCTACCACGGTAGCGACAAGCTGGTTATCAGGATTTTGGAAAACCATACCGATCTTACGGCGAATGTCAAACATATCATCCTCGGTAAAGTCCTCGGCGGTAATATCTCTGCCGTCGATATATATTTTGCCCACGTTAGGCGTTAAAATCATATTAAGAAGCTTGGCAAGGGTGGATTTTCCCGAACCGTTATGGCCGAGAATAGCAACATATTCGCCCCTACCGATATTAATGCTGACTCCTGCAAGGGCGGGTATTTCTGCCGTGGCAAGCTCCTCGTCATCAGCATAAGTGAAGCCGAGATTTTCAGTTTTAATAATGCAATCGTTCATTACTTTTCCTATTTCTGTTTTTTAAAGGTTACACGGACGCTTGAGCCGCAAGGAAGAGCGAGTCCGGAGTTGCCAACGGGCAATCCAAGCTCATCTGCCTCGGAATATCCCCCACTTTTCGACAAAAGGCGTACCGAGGTAATATATTTCATAGTGGACGCAGAGAGTCCTGTAGTATAGGAATTGAGAAGGAAGAACAGCGGATCGTCCGAGAGCAGATTTGCCGTAAGAGCGACAAACTCGTCAATATTTTCTTCTATCTTCCATACCTCGCCCGTTGGGCCTCTGCCGTAAGAGGGCGGATCCATAATAATGCCGTCGTACTTATTGCCGCGTCGGATCTCGCGCTCAATAAACTTCTTGCAATCATCAACAATGTATCGGATAGGCGCGTCTGCAAGGCCGGAGAGTCGTGCGTTCTCCTTTGCCGCCGCAACCATTCCCTTCGACGCATCAACGTGAATGACCTGCGCTCCCGCCTTTGCTGCCGCGACCGTCGCGCCGCCGGTGTATGCAAAGAGGTTAAGCACCCTTATTGGTCTGCCTGCGTTCTTAATCAAACCGCCGAACCAATCCCAGTTTGCCGCCTGCTCGGGGAAAAGGCCTGTGTGCTTAAAGCCCATCGGCTTAATGCGGAAGGAGAGATCTCCATAGGAGATTACCCAGCTTTCGGGAAGCTTATTATCGCTCCACGCGCCTCCACCCGAGCGACTACGCTTATAGCTTGCATCGGCGGTGCGCCAGAGAGGATTTTTCTTCTCGGTCTTCCAGATTACCTGGGGATCAGGACGAATCAGCGTGTATTTTCCCCATCTTTCAAGCTTTTCGCCTGATGATGTATCTATTACCGTATAGTCTTTCCAATTATCTGCTATCCACATAAGTCTATCCTATCTTTGATTGAAATATTTGCCGATTGCCGAGCCTTGACACTGTGAGTGGCAAATCGCTATTGCCACCGCATCGGCAGTATCGTCAGGCTTCGGCGGTTTTTTCAACTTTAAAATCGAAGTTACCATTGCAATAACCTGGTGCTTCTCTGCTTTGCCGTAGCCAACCACCGCCTGCTTTACCTGAAGAGGTGTGTATTCGCTGATTCTAAGACCCTTAGCGTGGGCGGTACAAAGAATTACTCCACGTGCCTCGGCAACAGCGATACCGGTTGTGATATTTGTATTGAAGAAAAGCTCCTCCACCGGTATCGCTGTTG
>SVTZ01000068.1 GCA_015063525.1 Oscillospiraceae bacterium | reverse complement strand
TAAGGGTCATATTTGGCTAAAACCGCCGTTTGCTAAACACTCGGCGTAGGCATCTACGCCTTCGGTCACAATCGACGCTTTTCGCTCAAATCTGTCCTCTTAAGATAGGGTCATATTTGGCTAAAATTCGCTCGAGTGAAAAAAATACGAGAAGCCTTACAGCGTTTCTCGTATTTTTCTTTTTATCTCTTTCGTCTGCGTTTTTTACGACGGTCGAGAAATTCGTTGACTTTAAATTTTATTATGAATTTGCTTCGTATTCTTTCATAGAGAGTATCCTCTTCCGGAAACGGAAGAAACGATCCGCCAACACGCTCACGAAACAGACGGTTCATTCGTATCTTGTGCCGTTTGCTTGGCGGAGGGACCTCAATATCATTGATTTCTTCTTCGCTTATTAGATCAAATTCGGGAAAACAACTCAAATAGTAGCCGCACTCATCACAACAACAATCAAAGCCTTGCTCTCCGTTGCCAAGACAAACGGTAGGCTCTCCGGGCGTAAGTTCTATACCGGTAATATCTATTACCTTTTTTTGAATATTCTCGCTCATATATCCCCCTATCAACATATAAAAAAGTGCGTAACCGAAGCTACGCACCGAAAAACGCAAACTCCGATTGCTGCTACACAAACTAAATTAGAATCAGGGTATTAACCATAATCATTTAGTAGAGCTTGCGATTTTACCAAGTTCAAAAATGATTATGGCTAAAAAAAGGTATAATATCCCCAAAAGACAAAAATACCGCTAATTCTAATATTCAGTTTGTGTAGCACATTAATTATATCACATTTTTTGCGGTTTGTAAACATATTTAGCAAAATTTTATTCAATTACCTTCCGGGAGGTAGTAAAAGCCTCCCTTTACACAAGGGAGCCTTTTTATGTTCATCTATGGCTTGTCAATTTTCTTGACGAGCACTGCATTTGTGGACACAAATACAAAAATACGGCATACCTCTTTCGAGATATACCGTATTCTTGCAAAACCGTCCTTTAGCACGTCCGGCTAATATCTGCCGATTTTTATATTACAAGCTAAAATTAATTCCTAATTTCGAATTTCGAATTCCGAATTTATTAGTCCACGTCCTCGACTACCGTTTCGAGAGTCTGGTCAAGCACCTCGGGGTGGTTAAGATATCTCTTGAGCTGCTTCATCGCCGATGCGTAGTAGAATCCGTCGCAAATACGCTCGTCTGTAACGACCTTGAATGTAACGAAGTGGTGATTTTCCTTCGTTCCGTCGGCGAGAGTCACCTTCTGGGTGAACATCTTTCCGTAAGAGATGAAGATGGGGAGATGGCCGAAGTCGTAAAGGTGGTGGTGGATTGCGGGAATACCCAGCGAGCCCATTGAGGTAACGATCATCGAGCCGTGGAAGGGGCTGACCTTATGAAGCGCCTTGGGAAGCTTGCCGAAGTAGTCCAGAAGACGAAGGGTCGCGACGATAAATCTGAGCAGCAGACCGGGAAGCTTAACGAGAGTTCCGACGACCTTCTCAAAATCGCCGTCCTCATTCTTCGCCTCAACAACAGTTTTCTGGAACTTCTTATACACGTTGTAGATATTGTCTCTGGGGTCAAATTCAACCTTGATACAGGTGTCGGGAGCCTCGAGAGTCATATCTTTTTTGATAGTCATAAGACATTCGATCTTTTTCCTTGCGTAGATCCTCTGTCCGGCGATAAAGCGGTGGATACCGGGACGCTCGGCAACAACTCTGACGTATGCCGCGAGAATTACATGGAGAAGGCTCATATCGGTGTAACCCTCTCTCTTTTTTTCGGCAAGATATTTTTCAATATTGGTAATATCGATAACGTCGTCGAATTGGTTCTGGGAGTCTGCCCTTACCTTCATAATGTAAGGCGCAACGTAGCTCATAGGGGGGAGAGTTCTCAGACGCCTGCCGTCGTATCTGTCTGCATAGCGTCTTTTGCGTGGCCTGTAGGCCGGGGTATCGTATTCAATTATTCCTTCGTATTTTTCTTCCTTGTTTACTTTCTGAACAAGCTTTTCCTGTTCGATTACTTTCTCGGCAGTTTTACTCATAAAAAGTCTCCGTTCGTTTTTGTAGACAGCATATTTTAACACATTATGAACAAAATGTCAAGCGCGCTTCGTTTTTTTGCATTTTTTACTATACAAAAAAGGCAGGAAAGTTTATTAAATCTGCTTATTTACTCCCAATATTTACCAAAAAGCTGTCGTTGAATATACTGAAAATAAACTCGGTTTTTTGTTTATTTTGAATAATCCTTTTTAAGCAATCGTCATTTTTAGACAAAAAAGTGCGTAGAAATTTATAGAAAAGTACAAAATCCCATTGACTAAGCCATATTTGTGTGCTAAAATATGGTTGTTTATTATTTTGAAAGTAAGGATTTTTTTATGAAAAAGCTAAAAGTTGGTATTATCGGCGCGACCGGAATGGTCGGCCAGAGATTTATAATGCTTCTTAACGAGCATCCCTATTTTGAGATCTCCGCCCTGGTGGCAAGTCCCAGATCTGCGGGGCAGAAGTACGGCAAGGTAGTTCTCGGCAGATGGAAGATGGCCGACGCCTGCCCCGAGAGAATACTTAATATGGAGATAATCTCATCCGACGAGGTGGAGAAGGTCGGCTCTATGGTCGACTTCGTGTTCTGCGCGGTTTCTATGACTAAGGAGGAGACAAAGGCCCTCGAGGAAAGATATGCTAAGGCTGAGATCCCCGTGGTTTCCAACAATTCGGCAAACAGATGGACTCCCGATGTGCCTATGGTAATTCCCGAGATAAACGATGCGCACCTTGAGGTCATCGAGGCTCAGAGAAAGAGACTTGGCACTAAGCGCGGCTTTATCGCGGTAAAGCCCAATTGCTCTATTCAGTCCTACGTTCCCCTTCTCACTCCCTTGATGAAATACGGCATCAAGGAGGTCGTTGCTACCACCTACCAGGCGATCAGCGGCGCTGGCAAGACCTTTAAGGAGTGGCCCGAGATGGTTGATAATCTTATTCCCTATATCGGCGGCGAGGAGGAGAAGAGTGAGAAAGAGCCTCTGCGAGTCTGGGGTAAGGTAGAAGGCGGCGAGATAGTTCCCGCAACAGTACCTGTTATCACCACACAGTGCCTCCGCGTTCCTGTAAGCGACGGTCACACCGCCGCAGTGTTCGTTAAGTTTGAGAACAAGCCCACCAAGGATGAGATCCTTGATGCCTGGAAAAATTATAAGGGCAAGCCTCAGACTCTCGGTCTGCCATCTGCCCCCGAGCAGTTTATCACCTATTTTGAGGAGGATAACCGTCCTCAGGCAAGGCTTGACCGCGACATTTACGGCGGTATGGGAATTACCGCAGGCAGACTCCGTGAGGATAGCGTTTACGACTACAAATTCGTCGGACTTTCTCACAACACTCTCAGAGGTGCTGCGGGCGGTGCGGTGCTTATTGCAGAGCTGCTTTACAGAGAAGGGTATCTTGGTTAAATTCGGAATTATTAATTCTAAATAAGTTTCGGTTTATATTAATTTCGTATAAATCATTTATATCTCTAAAGGGCTGTCTTGAATTTATGCCTTAAGGCAGCCTTTTTTCTTTTCGTTTTGTGTAAAAAATTGCTAATTTCAAATTTTGAATTATGAATTTGCATATGTGACTAAGTCACAAAAAAATATGTTGATTTTTTTTCATCTGCGTGTTATAATAAATTCGTAAGGCAAAACTTTGTCAATACATTAAAAAGGAGAATTTATAAATGAATCTCAAGGGAACAAAAACAGAACAGAATCTTATGACCGCCTTTGCGGGTGAGTCTCAGGCAAGAAATAAGTACACCTATTTTGCATCTGTAGCTAAGAAGGAGGGCTACGAGCAGATCGCGGCTATCTTCGAGGAGACTGCAAACAACGAGAAGGAGCACGCAAAGCTTTGGTTCAAGGCTCTCGGTGGTCTTGGTGACACCGCGGCTAACCTTCTTGCAGCGGCAGAGGGTGAGAACTACGAGTGGACCGATATGTATGATACCTTTGCTAAGGAAGCAGAGGAGGAGGGCTTCAAGGCTCTCGCGGCTCAGTTCAGAATGGTTGCGGCTATCGAAAAGGCGCATGAGGAGAGATACAGAAAGCTCCTTTCCAACGTTGAGATGCAGCAGGTATTTGAGAAGAGCGAGATGACTATGTGGGAGTGCCGTAACTGCGGCCACCTCGTAATGGGCACCAAGGCTCCCAAGGCCTGCCCTGTATGCGCTCATCCCCAGAGCTTCTTTGAGGTGCGTAAGGAGAATTATTAATCAAGTAGCCTTGATTTGATTTTTCAAGATTAGTCAGATTTTTCAAAGCCCGATTCGGCTAAGGATCGGGCTTTTTTGTATGCTTTTGTGTCCAAAAACTTGAAATGACAACAAATGTTTACTTCTTTTTGAGATTCGTAAAATAGATTTTGACACCCGTTTCTCTAAATTCCCTTTTTTGCACAAAATCTACAAATTTAGTATTGACTTTGACAAAAAATTGTATTATAATAGTTATATCTAAAATATAATTAGATTTTTCAAAGGAGATACACTATGAAGAATTCAAGTTTAAAGAGAATTTTATCGACAGTTTTCGGCGTTGTTCTGATTCTGTCTGTAATTTTCGTGATTTCTTCCTGCAAGCAGGAGCATGTTCACTCCTACGGTGAAGAACAGATCCTGATTGAGGCAACCTGTACCACACAGGGCGCGTCTACCAGAACCTGCGCTGAGTGCGGCAATTCCGAGACCACCGTTATTCCTGCGCTTGGCCACAATAACAAGTCCTATTCCAAGCAGGATGCTACCTGCCTTGAAGACGGCCATACCGCTTACACCGAGTGCCAGAGATGCGGTCTTGTTAACGGTTACGAGGTTATTTTTGCCAGAGGATATCACGTTCCCGGCGAATACATAATTGATAAAAATACCGTCGTTGAGGCTAACTGCGAGGTTGACGGTAACCATGAAGAATACAGCATTTGCGCAGATTGCAAGATTGAGCTTGACAGAAGGTATGTAGTCGATTATGCTTTGGGTCACGACCTTCAGTGGATTCCTGCAAGAGAGGCCACCTGCGTTGACGGATGGGATGCATATCTTGATTGCGCGAGAAAGGATTGCACTTACGATGAAAAGGTGATTATCCCCGCTTGCACCGATCACTCTCCCGAGGTTGAGATGGTTGTTGAGAAGGGCAGCATCGTTTATCCTACCTGCACCACCTCCGGCAGCTACACTATGGTTCGCTATTGTGCAATTGAGGCGTGCAACCATAAGTGCGAGATTAAGGTTATCAATATTCCCGCGCTCGGTCACGAGTACTCCTATCACGAAGGTAAGGCTGCTACCTGTACCGAAATGGGCTACAACGATTACCGCGTATGTAATCATTGCGGCGAGACCAACTTCCATAAGGTTATGATTCCCGCACACGGACATATTGCCGCAAACCGCGAGGAGAACCTTCTTCCCGCAACCTGCGAGGAAAACGGCAGCTACGATCTTGTTACTTACTGTAGTGCTTGTGAAGTCGAGCTTGGCAGAATCAATATTGTAATTCCTGCCAACGGACACACCCTCGTTATCCACGAGGGCAAGATTCCTTGTACCGAGATTGGTTGGAAGGAATATCAGAAGTGCAGCGAGTGTGACTACTCCACCTACAAAGAGCTTCCCATCACCGGACATAACTATGACGAGACCACCGGTATCTGTCTGAACGGATGCGGCGATTACATTTCTGCCGGTCTTTCCTTCTCGGTTAACGATGATGACACTTACACCGTTTCCGGAATTGGTGTTTGCCCTAATACTGCGCTCATTATTCCTTCCGAGCATAACGGAAAGGCTGTTACTGCTATCGCGGCAGGCGCCTTCAAGAACAACACCACTATCGTGAGCGTTGTCATTCCCGACAGTGTTACCGTTATTGGTGACGAGGCCTTCTACCTCTGCTCCAAGCTTGAGACCGTTGTTATCGGCAACGGCGTTAAGTCTATTGGAGACCGCGCGTTCTTCTATTGCTCCAAGCTTGCTACCGTTACGGTTGGCAGCGGCGTAAGTTATGTCGGCAAGAGCGCATTCGATTATTGCAGCAAACTCTCCGTCGTTTATTACAACGGCACCGAGGCTCAGTGGAATGCTATCGTTATCGAAAAGTACAACGATGCCCTTATAGGCGCGGCTCGTAAGTACAACTGATAATTTTAAAGTAATTATTAGAGGCTGTCCCGTTTTTCGGGACAGCCTCTTTTGTTGTATAACGAAAACGGCGCGATAATGAAGAGAACACCAAACAGTGCACTTCATATTGGGGGGGTATTTGTTCGTTTGCAGTCTTCTACTATGTAGTAACAAACTGACACTTCTCCCGGTGTCAGTTTTATTTTTTTATCTGCTCAATTCCGAGCAGATAATCCGAGCTGACGCCGTAGTATTTACAGAGGGAGATCAGGTGGTGAACGGGCATTTCGTTTGCTCCGCGTTCATATCGGGCGTACATAGTCTGTGATGTACCCAAAATATCGGCAATTTCTTGCTGTGTCTTATCGTTATCTTCGCGCAGATCGCGTATACGCTTTACGTAGGTCTTCATTTCGGTCTCCCTATGGTTCTCGTTTCTGTTTGTCTTATTATATCAATTAGACAGAGCAAGCAACGCCATATAGTAAATATTTGTATTAAAACAAATCGTTTTCCCTGTATCATCCAAAGAAAAAATTAATAAGTGTTAATTTTTAAATCCGTTGAAATATATGATTTTTTATGTTATAATTAAAATGGATAAATATATGGGAAGAGCTTTCCCCGAGAAAAAGATGCCCCCAAAAAAGGAGGAATGTTTGTGAGAATACTTATTGCAGACGATGAGATAGAAATAAGAAAGGTGCTGAGGCTGCTGCTTGAGAATGCAGGCTACGAGATCGTAGAGGCCTCAGACGGAGCAAAGGCGGTTGAGGCGTTACGCCTTGATCCCGGAATAGACCTTTGCATTATGGATATTATGATGCCGATGATGAACGGAATTGACGCTACTAGGGAGATACGAAGCTTTTCCACCCTGCCGGTGCTTTTCCTTACGGCAAAATCGCTTGAAAGCGATAAAGAGCAGGCTTATTCGGGCGGCGGAGACGATTATCTCGTAAAGCCCTTTTCCTCCCGTGAGTTGCTTATGAAGGTGGAGGCTCTGACGCGCCGCTACACAAGCTACAGCGCAAAGAAGCGGAGTGAAGATGAAATTCGACTTTGGGGAGGAGTTATTCTTCTGCCCGAAAGGCGTGAGGTTATTAAGAACGGAACGGCAATTGACGTGCGCGACAAGGAGATGGATATGCTTATCTATCTTGCTAAGAATAGAGGAAAGGCCATCGATCAGAGAACGCTGTACGAGCAGGTGTGGGGAGAGATGCCGCTGCCCTCGTCGGGCAATACCGTAACCGTCCATATACTGAACCTGCGAAGAAAGCTTGAGGACGATCCTTCGTCGCCCAAGCTGATACGTACGGTATGGGGAAAGGGATATCAAATTGACTGATTTTAAGAAAAAGCGAAAAGGCCCGGGCTACAGATCGCTTTATATCGGTCTGTTTTACACTATCGTCGCCGGAATATTGCTGACAGCGCTGGTTTGGGGGGCGATAGTTCTGCCCTCAACCTACTTTATCAGGCGGTATTTCGTTACCGATGATATGCAGGCTCAACGGCGCGCGGAATATATTGAGTCCCTTCAGGCCTATGTTAACAATAGACGAATAGCACTTGACACCTCGGGCGAGATCGCCGAGTGGGTGCGTCTTAATCCTTGCGTTTATCTTCTGGTGTACCAGAGTCCTGACGGAGACGACACCTATTTCGGTGATTCGATTGCTCCGGGAGCGAAGGACAGACTCAGCGAGTATTCGGGCTCGAGAGTTGACGATTCACTGCACCGAGACGAGCTTATTGCCGAGGCGCGCTCTCACGGCTATAACAAAATAGACCTTATGGACGGCGGCGTGGTCGTAGCTATCTCCGAATATACCGAAAACCTTTACTACGCTGCGTTCAGCATTATCGGCTTTGTGGCTGCAAGCCTTACGCTTGTGCTAGTACTCGTTCTCTACATAAGAATAATAATCAAGAGAATAAAGCGTTTTGAGAGCGACGTTACCATCGTTTCCGAGATAGATATGAACTACGAGATCACAAGAGAGGGCCGTGACGAGATCGCCACCCTTTCGGGCAAGGTTGAGAC
>SVTZ01000067.1 GCA_015063525.1 Oscillospiraceae bacterium | reverse complement strand
CACTTCAATGTCTCGTCCTGGTACATTGTTTGTTTCTCCCTTAAAGGTTTGTAATATTTCGCCCTGAGACGGATTCCAACCGACGCCTTTGTATAACCAACGCTCTCCCTTAAGCTACCTTGGGCATAATGACTGATTAAATTTTGGATACGTCACCTATCTCTGCTCTGAGTCTGCGGAAAAGGCGGAACTTGGCGTTATCGACCGACTTCGGAGTGCGTGAAAGAATTTCTGCTATCGCAGAGGTGTTATATCCCTGAATATGAAGAAGCAATACACGGTATTCGTAATCCGACAGAAGAAGCTTTGCCGATGCAAGAATCCTTTCAAAGGTCTCACGCTCAGCTATCCTGCCCTCAAGATTATCCTCCTCAGCCATCTGCTCAACATCTCGGTCGGTAACAGTGCGGTCGCCCTCGGAAATCCTGAGAAGATCGACTATGCGGTTTCTCACACAGATACGGGCGTAAAGGCCAAAGGTAACCTCGCTCTGATCCATATCAAAGCGCTGGGTCGCGGTATGTAAAGCAACGCAGGCCTCGGAGAAAAGCTCTCCGAAATCATAGGAGACCTGCCCGAAGCTGCAAATTACCTTGCGCATCATAGGCGTATATCGGGTAACGAGCTGATCAAATGCATCGTTATCATGCTCACGGCATCTTTGAAGCAGGGTTTCAATATCGCTGTCTTTATACAAATCCATTTGTAAAAACTTCCATTAACATTAATATTATAACTATTAAATTACAATTTGTCAAGAGTTTTGCTTTATTTTTTTGAAAAATCATACAATATTTTGTAAAATTCTCACTTATTTTTTGTAGAAAATGATAAATTTTCCAAAATTTAGGAAAGATACTCAATCCTTCCCGTCGCAGAGAACAAAACTCCTCTGTAAACGCCGTCGGGCTTGCTTTCAAAATTTCTTTTGATCTGTTCGGCCTCGGCAAGAGAATTGACAGTGAGAGAGGTCCTCATAAGGTCACCGTATCTGTCGTTCGCCTCAAGAGTGACGCGAAAACGGCCGCTTTCAGTTCGCTCTACGTAAGCTTTAATGGACGCTCCGCTTTTGGAAAGCGAGACGTGCTTTATAGCCGAGCGCAAGCTTCTCTCTCTGAAGCCGGCATCGAGATTATCGTAAAGCTCGGAGGCAACTGCCCTGCCCTTATCCGATATCATATAATATTTTTCACCCTCCACCTCGTCATATAAGAGATGTCCGGAGTCCGAAAGCTCGCCGAGGCACTGCTCGTAGTCAAGCGAGATATCGTCGGTATTTTCCTCGATGATGCTGAGGACTGTTGTTTTATCTATGGGATAGCGTATGTTATCCAAAAGAAAAAGAAGAAATACCTTCAGGTCGGTAATCGTATTAAGGCCGAATTTTTTGTTCCTTTTCATTTAATTTGCCTTTCTGTGTTTTGTTTGCCTGCCAATGCATAAGTCGGTTTTTCGGGGTCAAAAATCTAATGCAAGGAGGAGAAAAATGTACGGATTTTTTGTTGAACGAAGCTATAAGGGCGATATGCCCTACACCGACCTTGCCCTTGAAAGAAGAAGGGCGGATACAGAGGTTCCCGGCATTGAATACAAAGAAACGAGATGCTCCGTCGGAAGCTGGGAGAGAATTAAAATCAGCACAAAACCTGCGGCAGAATCGATTTCTCGGCCGATTGGCAATTACAACACGTTAAATCTCGAAAGAATGGATCTCTTGAGCGAAAGCGACGTCGATGACGCGGCTGACGAGCTGGCGGCAGAGCTGTGCAGTATGCTTGACGACTCTGATATTTTTCCCGGCAGACTGCTTATCGCAGGACTCGGAAGCAGAAGGCTGACGCCCGACTCGGTAGGCTGCAAAAGCGCCGCCAACGTCAAGCCGACTATGCATATAAAGGAGTTTGACAGGCGGCTTTTTGACAGACTGCGATGCGCCGAGATCGCCGTTTGCACCCCCGACGTAGCGTCGGCAAGCGGGCTCGATGCGGCAGTTACGATCCGCGGAATATGCGACCTGATACAGCCGGATGCGGTGATAGTCATAGACGCGCTGGCAACCGGATCGGCGGACAGGCTCGGCAATACCCTACAGATATGCAACACGGGAATATCTCCCGGCAGCGGACTTGGGAATCCAAGGCTTGCAATAGCTAAAGAGACTGTCGGCGTACCGGTTATCGCCATCGGCGTTCCCACCGTTATTGACGCAAGAGCGCTTTGCGGCAGAGAGGAATGCTCCGACCGAGGAATACGCCCCGGCATGTTCGTCTCGCCGAAGGAAATCGACGAAATTGTAGAAAATGCAGGAAAAATCATCGGCAGAAGCATCAATGTTGCCTTTGGTATATGCGATTATTAAGCTTATCGCTTCTTTATAATTTAGCGATTAGTATACGAAATCAAACTCGAAATCGTAGATGGAGACGGTGTCCCCCTCCTCTACGCCTGCCTCGCGCAGCTTGTCGATTACGCCGTTCTTAACAAGAACGCGCTGGAAGAAGTTAAGCGACTCGTAGTCACCGAAGTTGATCTGACCCATAAAGTTGTAGAGCCACTCGCCCTCGACGATAAATTTGCCGTTTTCACGGCGCACGGTGGTCTCCTTAACGCCTGAAGTGTTGGCAATAGCCTCGTCCTCGGGAGAATACTCAGGCTCGTAGATGGTAACGGGAGGAAGATCCTTCAGCTTCTCGGTGGCGAGGCGCACAAGCTCCTCAAGTCCCTCACCGGTAACGGCAGAGACGTAAACCACGGGAAGGCCGTGGCTTTCCACGTAATTCTTGAAATTAACGTAAATCTCCTCTTCCTCAAGGACAGAGTCGATCTTATTGGCAACAATGATTTGAGGGCGGTGGGAGAGCTCCTCGGAGTACTGAGAGAGCTCGTAGTTTATCTTCTCAATATCCTCTACCGGATCTCTGCCGTCCGTTCCTGCAATATCAACCACGTGAAGGAGAAGACGGCATCTGTCAACGTGACGAAGAAAGTCGTGACCAAGGCCCTGTCCCTCCGACGCTCCCTCGATAAGGCCGGGAATATCTGCGGCGAGGAAGCCCCGGCCCTCACCCATGCTGACAACGCCGAGGTTAGGAGAGAGGGTGGTAAAGTGATAATTTGCGATCTTAGGCTTAGCCGAGGAGATGCGGGAGAGGATAGAGGACTTACCAACGTTGGGGAATCCGATAAGGCCAACCTCAGCAAGCATCTTCAGCTCAAGAAGAACCTCTCTCTCCTCACCCTTCGTACCGCTTTTCGCAAACCTCGGGATCTGCCTTGTAGGGGTAGCAAAGTGCCTGTTACCCCATCCGCCGCGGCCGCCCTTGCAGAGAACGAACTCACGGTCGCTTCCCATATCGAAAATGATCTTTCCGGTCTCGGGATCTTTGATAAGAGTGCCCTGCGGAACGGTGATGATCACGTCTGCGCCGCTTTTTCCATGCATTTTGCCTGCCATACCGTTCTGACCGTTCTCGGCAATGAACTTACGCTTATAGCGGAAGGCAAGAAGTGTGTTAGCACCCTCGTCTATTTTGAATATGATATTTCCACCTCTGCCGCCGTCGCCGCCGTCGGGGCCGCCTGCTGAGACATATTTTTCTCTATGGAAGGAGACTGCACCGTTTCCGCCGTCGCCCGCCTTAACGTAAATTTTGATATTATCTATAAACATTTTTGCACCTTTATGCCTTTGTGGAATCGTCGCCGCGCTGTCTTATAACGATCTTAATCGGAGTACCATCGAAGCCGAAGGTGTCACGCAGACAGTTCTCGATATAGCGGCGGTAGGAGAAGTGGAAGAGCTCCTCGCTGTTGCAGAAGATAACGAAGGTGGGAGGAGCTATCGAGGTTTGAGTCATATAGTAAACCTTGAGCCTTTTACCCTTATCCGAGGGAGGCTGAACTCTGGTTGTCGCATCGTTAAGAAGATCGTTCAGCACGCCCGTGGTAATCCTCTTTCTAGCCTCGGCGTAAACGTTGTTTATCATCTCATAGAGATTTGCAACGCGCTGACCCGTGAGAGCCGAAACGTAGACGATGGGAGCGTAGGGCATATAAGAAAGCGCGGTTCTGATACGCTTGTTATATTCCTTAACGGTGTTATTCTCCTTTTCGATAGCGTCCCACTTATTGATAACGATTATGCAGGACTTACCCGCCTCGTGAGCAAGACCTGCGATCTTTTCATCCTGCTCGGTAACGCCGTCCTGGGCGTCTATCATAAGAAGACAGACGTCGGCGCGCTCGATAGCCATATTTGCTCTGATAACCGAGAACTTCTCTATCCTGTCCTCCACCTTTGAATGGCGACGAATGCCTGCGGTGTCAATAAAGTTGTAGACGCCATGGGCGTTTTCTATCTTAGTGTCAACCGCGTCACGGGTAGTTCCGGCAATATTTGACACGATAACGCGCTCCTCACCGCACATACGGTTGATTATAGAGGACTTGCCCGCGTTGGGCTTGCCTATTACGGCAACGTTAATTACGTTATCCTCGTCGTCCTCGTTTTCATCAAAGTGACATTCCTCGATAACCGCATCCAAAAGATCGCCCGATCCCGTTCCGTGAAGCGAGGATATAGCGATAGGCTCACGGTCGAAGCCAAGCTCGTAGAATTCGTAAAATTCGTAAGGCAATTCACCAACGCGGTCAACCTTATTGATGGCAACCACGATAGGCTTGCCCGATTTTTTCAGCATAATCGCAATATCTCTGTCATCGGCAACCAGACCTGCGTGGATATCGCACATAAAAATAATAACGTCGGCGGTGGCAATGGCGATCTCCGCCTGGTTTCTCATCTGCTTCAAGATTGTATCGTCGCTCTTAGGCTCGATACCGCCTGTATCCACGAGGAGGAAGCGATGATCGTTCCACTCGGCATCGGCATAGATACGGTCTCTCGTTACGCCGGGAGTGTCCTCGACGATTGAACGGCGCTCGCCGATAAGCTTATTGAAAAGCGTGCTCTTTCCCACGTTGGGACGGCCCACTATTGCTACTATAGGTTTTGACATTTCTTTTCTCCTTGTTATATAGTTCGGCCGAGTATCGCCTCACAAAGCTCGTAGCCGTCGCTGCCTGCGGCTCTGACGGGAACTCTAAGCTTCTCCGACAGCTCGGGAACGGTCATACCGCAGAGGAACACATCCTCTCCGTGGCGAAGGCAGTTTTGCGGTATCAAAAGCTCTTCGCCAAGGGGCTTGTCCTTTAGCTGATCGTAAATATCCTTACCGGTTAAAAGGCCGGAAACGGTTATCGACGTGCCGAAGAAATTGTTTATAATTTCGTAAATATTAACACTTAAACTTGGGCAGAGCGCATTAAGTCTTGCAATCTGCTCCTTTATCATAGGATAGGAGGCCGTGCCGGTAACAACCGAAATATGCCTTTCTTCGCCAGTTTCCTTGACGAAATCGCGCACATCCTCCAGGGCCATTCCGAACTCGTCCGAGCAGGAACGGAGCATTCCTACTCCGTTCTCAAGCTGAGGATAATCCTCGTAGTAGTCGGCATCGGGAATTTCCCTGCCCGACTTTAAATAAAACTCGTCTGCAGCGTAGAAAAGGCGCGTACCATGAGCCTTCTTATGCTCATCGCCGAAGGAATTTATCATATCAAGGACGGCCGACGCCTCCTCAGCGTTAAAGTCTGTAAGAGGATAAAGCTTTTCTCTGAATTTCGTAAGTCCTGCGGGTACTATAGCAACGCTACTCATAGCGGGATAAAGCGTGGCAAGATCTCTCATAGAGCGCATCAGCTCTTCTCCGTCGTTAACACCCTTGCACAGCACGATCTGACCGCACATCGAAAGCCCTGCCTCGGCAAAATCATTAAGGTATTTCAGCACCTCGCCCGAGTGCTTGTTCTTCATCATCTTAACGCGCAGGTCGGGATTGGTGGTGTGTACCGAAATATTGATGGGCGACATACGCATCTTGATTATACGGTCAACGTCCGACTGAGTCATATTCGTAAGTGTTACGTAGTTCCCGTGAATGAATGAGAGGCGTGAGTCGTCGTCCTTAAAATAAAGCGACTCGCGAAGCCCCTCGGGATTTTGGTCGATGAAGCAGAAGATGCACTTATTCTTGCAGGAATGCTTCTCGTCCATAAGCGGTGTCTCGAAGTCAAGACCGATATCGTCGTACTCGCCCTTCTTTATAGTAACCTCGTACTCCTCGCCCTCTCTTGATAGTGTTAAGACAATCATTCTCTCGGTAAGATAGAAGCGATAGTCGAGAACGTCGTTTATTGCGTTATTATTAATCTTAAGCAGGATGTCTCCTGCCTTAATTCCCTGCCTATCGGCGCGGCTTCCACGCTCGACACTCGTTATTTTAACCATTTATCTACCCTTGCGTAATTTCTTTTTTTCACTCGGTATAAGCATATCCGGCGTTATGCCGTTTTCAATAATATATGCGGTTGCCTCGGGCGAACCGCTTTTCTGCGCGGCGAGCATAAGCCTTACCGATTTATCTCTGTCAAAGTCAGTGCCGAGACCGTCGACGTAGCAACGGGCGTAAAGATACTTACCCTTCGCTACAAGATCCTCAACGTAGTCTGTCGAATGTCTTGCCGCCGTCTGAAACCACTCGAAGGCAGACCTCGCATCCTGCTTAATAGCCGAATAGCGCAGATCCTCGTCCCTCTCAAGATCCTCTATATCTCCGTCGAGGAGAAATCTGTCGTCGCGGTACTCGGGCGTGTGGCAGGGGATCATAGATATACAGGTAATATCCGGCTCAAACATACAACCCGAGGTGTAAGCCATACCGAGATATAGCTGAGCCTCAATACAGCCCTGCTCCGCGGATATTTTCATATACTCATATGCGAGAACGTAATCCTTCGCAACGCCCTCGCCGTGAAGGTAAAGCATAGCGATATTATAGCAGGCCTCTCCGCCCTCAAGATCTCTCGCAAAGGTGAAAAAACTCTTCGCTTCCTTTGGATCATAGGGCGCGCCCATTCCTCTAAGGAGACAGTAGCCGTAATTAAAGGACGCTAAAGCATCGCCGTCACGGGCACCCTCAAGGTACATATTCGCGGCAGTCTCAAAATCGCCTTCCATAAAGGCAACATCTGCTATTGACTTTTCGTACATGGCGATTTCTCCTTTCGTTATTCTGCCGCGATTTAAATTCAGTTTATAGAGAACTTTGTTCCTTCTCTAGTGTCGAGAATTGTTATTCCCTTTGCGAGCAATTCATCTCTGATAGCGTCAGCCTCGGCAAAGTTCTTAGCCTTCTTTGCCGCCTTACGAGCCTCGATGCGCTCGTTAATATAGGCGAGAAGCTCGGCGGGAACGCCTGCGTTTTCCTCGGTCTGCTGCTTTGCCTTCTGCTCGTTCAGCCTTGCCGCAGCGGCGAGAAGTCCGAGATCAAGTACGGTTTCAAAGCTCTCAATAAGCGCAAGCTTTGTCTTATCGTTGGTTTTAAGCTTAAACACATCGTAAAGCGCGGTTACGGCAAGAGAGGTGTTAAGGTCGTTGTCAAGAGCGTCGGTAAAGCGCTTTTTGCCCTCGACAAATGCCGCCTCGTCAATCTCATCATCGCCGGCTTTAAGGTCTGCAATTCTGCTAACCAGCTTATCGTAAGCGATCTTTGCGTTATCAAGGTTTTCCCATGAGAAAACGAGATTCTTTCTGTAATGCGACTGCATACAGAAGAATCGGTAAACGAGAGGATCGTATCCACGCTCTTCAAGGAGAGAAACGGTTAAGAACTCGCCCTTGGACTTCGACATCTTGCCCGAATTTGTGTTCAGGTGATGAACGTGGAACCAATATTTGCACCACTCGTGGCCGAAGGTAGCCTCCGACTGAGCGATCTCGTTGGTGTGGTGAGGAAAGGCGTTGTCGATACCGCCGCAGTGGATATCAAGATACTCGCCGAGGAACTTGGATGCTATGCAGGAGCACTCGATATGCCAGCCGGGATAACCGATGCCCCAGGGAGAATTCCACTTAAGCTCCTGATCGTCAAACTTCGACTTTGTGAACCAAAGGACGAAATCAGCCTTGTTTTTCTTGTTGGAGTCGGCCTCAACGCTCTCGCGCACGCCAACCTCAAGATCCTCTTCCTTAAAATCGTTGAAAATATAGTATTTCTCAAGCTTTGAGGTATCAAAATAGATATTTCCGCCTGCCTCGTAGGCATATCCCTTCTCAAGAAGAGTCTCGATCATCGAGATGAACTCGGGAATACAGTTCGTCGCCGGCTCGATATACTCGGGACGCTTGATATGAAGCTTATCGCAATCCGAGAAGAAGGCGTCTGTATAGAACTTTGCTATTTCAAGTACGGTCTTATGCTCGCGCTTTGCAC
>SVTZ01000066.1 GCA_015063525.1 Oscillospiraceae bacterium | reverse complement strand
GCGCTTCAGGAAGCCGCCGGGGATCTTACCCACTGCGTACATCTTCTCATCATAGTCGACAGAGAGAGGAAGGAAATCGATTCCGTCTCTGGGGGATGCGGATGCGGTCGCGGTCGCAAGAACGGTGGTCTCGCCATACTGAACCATTGCCGCGCCGTTCGCAAGGCCTGCAACCTTACCGGTCTTTACGACCAGAGGTCTGCCCGCAAGCTCGTACTTGTACTCTTTGTAGTCGTCGAATGTTTTAATTCTTTCTACCATGTTTTTTCTCCTTTTCTTTTTTTCAGAGAGCGAACATAGCACTTAAATATCCGCTGAAAATGACGTTCAGCACATATTTAACTGCTACTTTCGCCGTCTGATTATTTTGTTTTTTTACACATAACAAACGGGAACGAATATACGTCCGTTCCCGCTTATTAATTGATGTTATCCCGGGAAGTAATATATTACTTTCTGAGACCGAGGCTCTTGATAAGAGCTCTGTATCTTTCGATATCCTTCTTTGCAAGATACGCAAGAAGCTGCTTTCTGTGACCAACCATCTTGGAGAGACCTCTCTGAGAGTGGAAGTCCTTGGGGTTCTTCTTCATGTGCTCTGTGAGCTCGTTGATTCTGGTTGTAAGAATGGCAACCTGAACCTCGGGAGAACCTGTGTCCTGCTCATTGATCTTGTACTGCTCAATAAGGGCGGTCTTTGTTTCCTTAGAAATCATTTTTCTTCACCTTTCATAAAATTTATTTCCAAAAACCGAGTAGGGTGCGGGTGAAAAGCGCAAGCCACGCAAGGATTTTCTTCCAGACGGAGCAAGGCCATACACGCCACTCAGTTAAAGGCCGTTGGTTATTATAACACAAATCAACGCGTTTGTAAAGAGGTTTTTGAAAAAATTTTTGTATATTCTGCCTAATACCGTACTTTGCCGATAAAGAAGATGCGCCTCAGCGACTCCTTAAGAGGCTTAACAATAGCGATCACGATAAGCATTATTCCCACGACAGACAGCACAGTAAGAGGGGCAAGCGACCAATAAAAAGGAGTGTTGACGCCAAACGTGTTGCGTATATCAAACTCCAGCAAAACAGTCCACATTCCGAGAGCGATAAGCATTCCTCCAATGGTATAAAGACAACCTTTCTTTACATAATGCAGTACCGCAGTAGCCGCAGTAACGATAATTGCAAGCCCTCCCGCAACCGGAAAGGCGAAGGACATAAACCAATTTCCGCCGGTCTGAAGGCAGATATAAAGAAGGTATAGGATAGCAAGGGCAAACGTCGTGGGAACGAAAATAACCGGATTTGGCTTCTTGAACCAAAAAGGCATAACAAAAGCCGAATAAAAGATAAGTGTTCCGCCGGTTACGTAGCCCGACCAGGTTATGGACGAGCGCCAGCTGAGATCGAGGATGATCGGAAGAATAAGCGGAACGAGAAATATCATCGTAATAACGAACATAAGTCCCTTGGTATTCAATTCCTCCGACTCAAATGGGATCTTCGGATATGTATTTTCCTCTCTAATATTCATATCAGGGTGATAAACTCTCGTGTCGCAGATGGGACAGACAGTCTGCCCATCGGAAAGCTTTGCTCCGCACTTTATGCAATACATTATTGTTCTCTCCTTCCTCTGGTATTACTTTCCACCGTGTGAGGCACTCCTCTCTCGCGGAGGACCTCATAAATTTCACGCTCAAGAACGGGATCTCGGGCGTTGCGGGTGACGTTAAGATACAGATATTCGCCATAGGTCAGCGCCGAAACGTTATATGGCGCGGCGGCCTGAGATCCTAGAACGAAGTCCATTCTCTTGACAAAAGCGGAATATTCCTCGGGAACGTTTACAACTCCGAGGTTTGAGAAGCTGAAGATGCTCTTTTTCTCACCGACGGCGTTAAATACCGCCTTCATGATTACATTTTTAATGGCAAGGGGTACTATTCTCACAATAGGATTAAGCTCGCTTGCCACGTTGGTCTTTATCATAGCGGCCATATTCTTCTCGGTCATCTGCTGCTTCATCTGTGCGGCAATTATCTGACAAAGGTCGTCAAAGCTATAGTCGCCCAAGCGGGGATTAATGCCAACCATAGCATAAAGTATGAAGTTACGCATCGTTTCCGAGGGGAACATCTTACGGAGATTTACCGGAAGGAACACCTTGATCGGCTTATATCTTGCGGGGTTTTCCACTCTAGCCTGCTGCACACGTCTTGATGCCTCTATAAGAATAGCTGTCATATAAACGGTTACGGTAACGCCTCGCTTCTTTGCCTCGGATCTTACGTACTCCGAATCAATAACGAATGTGGTATTGGTACGGAACCCGTCAACCTCTCGCTTTCCCTCGATCCTATAAGAATCGGTGTCCTTGCGTGATACGGTATACCTTCCCGCGTATTTGATAAAGGAATCCTCAAGCTCTCCCGCCAGCGGCTCCTCAAGCCTATCAAGTATACCGTTGCCAATCGGAACCTTTACGTTATATTTTTGGTAGATATATTCGGCAGTCAGCGTCTTTACAAAAATAAGTCCCCCATTGCCGTCAGTAAGCGAATGGAAAAACTCCACCGCGAGGCGGTTTTTATAAACAAGAACGCGGAATGCGCACTTGCGAAGATCACGCATAGTCATTCGGGCAAGCGGATATGGCTTCTCGTCAAGAATTTCAGGAGGCGAGGCTATTTCCTCAAGATAATACCAGAAAAAGCCCTCCTTGACGGCTACCGCCATAGATGGAAAGCGTCGCACGGTAACATCGAGCGCCACTCTAAGCGTTTCTCTGTCTATATCCTCGTTAAAAGTTGAGGAAACGCGAAAAAGGTTGCTCCACGTCCTGCTTCTAGAAGCGGGGAATATCTTCGCGGCGTTATCGAGAGTCATCCAGCCAAGCTTTTTATGTGCGGGAATTACTCTCTTCAGGAATTTAGATATCCTGCCAAAATCAGACTCCCTCTCAGGCAGATCGTAAAGAACGTAGCCGTGCCAAAGCCCGGGCGCAACGACCAGCTCGCTTTTACAGCCTGCCGAAAGAAGCCTCTCGTGCATCAGCACCGAATCGTCGTACATTATCTCGTCTCCGCCGACAAAGATAAGCGACTCCGGCATTTTTTCCTGCGAATCAAGAAGAGGCGATAATCTCGGCTCGCTCTTTCTCTTACGGTCGTCCTCGGCGTTGGGATTAACGGTGGGGCTTATTCTTCCTCTACCGTCATCGCTTCCGCCGTAAACGTAGGCGTCGGCAAAATATTTAAGTCTTTCTACCGTCATAGACGGATCAATTTTTTTATTTATCTCATAAGACTCGCCGGCAAGAGTAAGGTCGGTCCAGGGAGAAATGGCTATGATTCCGGCGGGCATGGTTCTACCCTTATCGCGAAGCTTCTGACAGAGGGCATAGCAGAGACCGCCTCCCGCGCTCTCACCGCAAAGGGCAATGCGTGACGGCTCGTATCCGCTTGAAAGCAGGTGGCCGTAGGCATCCATAACGTCGTCAAGAGCAGCAGGATAAGGATATTCGGGCGCAAGCCTGTATTCAACGGTGAATACGCGTATTCCGCACTTCGCGGCAAGCATACTGCCAAATCCGTTTGCGTAATCAAGGTTTCCGGCAACATATCCGCCTCCGTGAATATAAAGCACGACGCCGCTTGACAGCTCCTCCCTCGGGGTGAGCATAGCGCACTTTATATCGCCGACCATTACCGTCTTTCGGTCAACGAGGTCGGTATAGGCGCGCGACATAAGCCTTCCTATGCTGTCCTGAGTGCGGCGGACTACTCCGAGAGAGCATTTTGCCGCAAAAGGCTTTAGAAGATTAAGCTGGGATCTGTATACAGCGCTTTTTCGGTTCATAGTCCTCACTCCTTCCTTTTTTTCACAGCTACATTTACACACAATAATTATACAATATTATGCGAAAATTGTCAATAATTAAAATAATTAATAAGATAAAAGCGACCCGTAAAACGGGCCGCCTTGAATTTATTTACTTTATTACCGTCTCTTCGGTATTGCTCTCAGTCGATTTTATCTTTGCAAAGTCGATGGCCTTAGGCATATTCCAGCGGAATATGGTAGCGCACATTCTGATCGTAAATATAACGGCAACGCAGGCAATAGTGCCGACCACGTCTGCCGACTCCATACCGTTCATTAAATATCTGACTACTATGTAATAAGCTGCCGACCCTGCAAGGCAAGCAAGGGCGTATATGCGCTTACGCAGAATAGTTGGAATATCTCGAAGTATGATATCACGGGTAACGCTTCCTCCAATAGAGGAGAACATACCCAAAACTACAGCAACGAAAAAGCCGAGCTCCATATAAGCGGCAGTTCCTGCAGCCGAGAAAACACCTATGCCGAGCGCATCGAGAATATTGTTGATTTTTTCAACAGCTGCTTCCTCTTTTACGTACTTCTCCTTGAATATCATAGCAAGGAAAAACACAATCAAAGCGGTCAGAATGCAAACAATTATTTCCATTTTGAAATCCGTGAAGAACACAGGAAGCTCTCTTCCGATAGCATTTCCGGCTATCACATCACGCAGCATACCGCCTCCAAAGCAGGTGATTACAGAAAGAAAAATTACACCAAAGCAGTCGGTTTCCTTATCGACCGCAACCATCGCACCTGCCGCAGAAAAGGAGATTATACCTATAAAGTGAATAATAACAAGAACCAGTTCCATTTTATGCCTCTGTAAATTATAATTTAGAAAGTAGAAGCTTAAGAGCATTCGCTCTGTGGCTGATAAGGTTCTTTTCCTCGTCAGTCATTTCCGCAACCGTACGGCTCTCCCCCTCAGGAAGAAACAGAGGGTCGTAGCCAAATCCGGCGCTTCCTCTCGGAGAGTCGACAATGCTGCCATACATATACCCTTCGGCGGTCACTTCCCTGCCGTCGGGGTAGACAAGTGCCATAGCACAAGTATAGTGGGCGGTTTTATCCTTCTTATCGGCAAGCTTTTCAAGCAGCAAAGCGTTGTTTGCGTGGTCGCTTTCCACCCCTTTATATTCGCCCGCGAAGCGCGCACTGTAAATCCCCGGCGCGCCGTCAAGGGCGTGGGCACAGATACCGCTGTCGTCTGCAAGGGCGGCAAATCCTGTAATCTCAGCAATTTCCCTAGCCTTTTTCAGCGAGTTTTCCATAAAGGTCTTACCGTCCTCAATCGTTTCATGATCGACGCCGGCCTCTCTCAGCGATAATATTTCCTCGAATTTATTTCCGAGTATTTTTTTAATCTCATACACCTTATGAGCGTTATTTGATGCAATAATAAGCTTCATTTTAAAAAATCCTACAATTTTTCTCAGGCGATGGAGAAAACCGCGTTTACGCCCTGTTCCTTACATTTATTAATAATAGTCTTGGTTTTTCGCCGGTGCAAAATCCTTTACCGAAACCGTTACGATAAATTATACTATATATTTTTTGACTTGTCAATAAGAAAAACCGTTTCTTTTTGGGAAACGGTTTTTTGTGTGTTTATTTGTTTTCTGCGGCGATCTTACGGGCCACGTAAACGCCGCTTGCGGAGGCGTGGGAGAGCGAGTGAGTTACGCCGCTTCCGTCGCCGATCACATAGAGGCCCTTGTGCTTGGTCTCAAGATTCTCGTCAAGCTCCACCTCCATATTGTAGAACTTAACCTCAACACCGTAGAGCAGTGTGTCGTCGTTTGCCATACCCGGTGCTATTTTATCAAGAGCATATATCATCTCAATAATTCCGTCAAGGATTCTCTTGGGAAGCACGAGACTAAGGTCGCCTGGAGTTGCGGAGAGAGTAGGCCTTACGGTATTTTCATCAATACGGCTGTGAGTGGATCGTCTGCCTCGCTCAAGATCGCCGAAGCGCTGAACAATCACGCCTCCTCCGAGCATATTGGAGAGCTTAGCAACGTTCTCTCCGTAGCCGTTACTGTCCTTAAATGGTTCGGAGAAATGCTTCGCAACGAGGAGAGCAAAGTTTGTGTTCTCGGTCTTCTTCTCGGGATCCTCAAAGCTGTGGCCGTTTACGGTGACGATACCGTTGGTATTCTCGTTAACGACAATACCGTTGGGGTTCATGCAAAAGGTACGCACACGGTCCTCAAACTTCTCTGTTCTATAAACGATCTTACCCTCGTAAAGCTCGCTTGTTATATGCTGGAAGATGACCGCTGGAATCTCCACACGCACTCCTATGTCAACGCGGTTGGAGTGTGTGTTGATGTCAAGATCGCGGCATACCGCCTCCATCCACTTACTGCCGCTGCGGCCTACTGAAACGATGCAGTTTTTTCCCTCAAACTCCCCATTCTCTGTCAGAACGCGGTAGCCCTCCTCGGTCTTTTCAATGCTGTTCGCAGGAGTGTCAAAGTAGAAATCAACGCACTCACTGAGCTTTTTATAGAGGTTTTCAAGAACCACGTAGTTAATGTCAGTACCGAGATGGCGCACAGATGCATCAAGAAGCTGAAGCTTGTTCTGCACGCATAGTGTTTTAAATGAGCTTCCTGCAGTCGAGTACATCTTAGTTCCCTCACCGCCAAAAGCAAGGTTGATCTCATCAACATACTTCATAAGCTCAATAGCAGTCTTTCTGCCAATGTACTCGTAGAGCGAGCCGCCGAAGTCATTGGTTATATTATATTTTCCGTCGGAGAATGCGCCTGCGCCGCCAAAGCCACTCATTATTGCACAGCTTTTGCACTTAACGCAGCTCTTAATCTTCTCGCCGTCAATGGGACAGCGGCGTGATTTAAGCTCACGGCCCGCCTCGATAACGGCAACCTTAAGTTCGGGTGCGAGAGACGTAAGCTCGTAGGCGGAGAATATACCGCCGGGGCCTGCGCCGACTATGATAACGTCATATTTCATTTGAATTTGCCTCCTTTTATTTGGAGCTTATCTTTAACTATTCATGCCGAATTATTTTATCATAAAAAAGAAACAAAATCAAGTGATTTCAATTATCTTTTTTGACATTTGTTTAAATATTGAAAAATATTTCCTCAAAAGTTAAAAAAATCTCTTGACTTTTACGTTTTCGTGATTTATAATATATTGTACGATTTTGGGGTCGTAGCCTAAACTGCGCCCAAATTACGGCAAAAGGAGGTATCGACGGGTGAAACTTGACCTTAGACCCTTGCTTGCAGGGGACAGACTTCTTGAGTTTGATTACGAGCTTTTGCTTGACGATTACTCCGAGGACACCGGAAGCTTTCTTTCGGGTGTCGGTTTTCCTTCTCCCATGAAGGTTAGCGGTGAAATTACCAACACTGCCGGCTATATGCGAATGACCCTTACCATGTCATGTGAATACGAGGCGCAATGCGCCAGATGTCTTTCACCCGTTAGCGGCGAGTTCACCCTTGACCTTGAGAAAACCGTTGCACCGAGGGATCTGCTTGGTGATCTTGACGAAGACAAGCTCGATGAATTTGCGATTATCGAGGACGGCTTCCTTGATATGGACGAGCAGCTGCGCGAGCAGCTTGAAATGGAGTTCCCTATGCGCTTTTTATGCAAGGAGGACTGCAAGGGGCTTTGTCCCAAATGCGGCAAGAACCTTAACGAGGGTGAGTGTGACTGCGATCACACCGAGATCGATCCGAGAATGGAGCCATTAAGGAAGCTTCTTGCGCAAATGAAAAACGAAGAAAATAAAAAATAATATACAGAGAATGCGTGGAGTCGATTTTGCACTCATAGCATGCTCAACTTAGGAGGTAATAGAAATGGCAGTACCGAAGAGAAAGACATCCCACTCGAGAAAGATGAAGAGACGTTCCAGCGTTTGGAAGCTCGAGACTCCCACCAACATCGTAAAGTGCCCTAACTGCGGCGAGCCCATCCTCGCATACCGTGTATGCAAGGCTTGCGGTTTCTACAAGGGTGAGGAGATCATCTCTAAGAACGAGGCAGCTGAGAAGTAATCAGCGCTCACAAAGAACGGCGTCATTGATGCCGTTCTTTTCTTTATAAAAACGGGCGAAAACGTTTTCTACATTAATTTAATTAACAAAAGGCATTTTTTATCTATATTTATAGGTGATTTCATCAAAACGCAAGCGTTTTCAAAAAAGCGAAAAAATTTTAAAAAAAGGGTTGACAAACGACTTTCGTTCTGCTATAATATAGACCGTGACAGATGCTGGTGTGGCTCAATGGCAGAGCAGCTGATTTGTAATCAGCAGGTTGATGGTTCGACTCCGTTCACCAGCTCCATACTCTATGGGGGAATTCCCGAGCGGCCAAAGGGGGCAGACTGTAAATCTGTTGTCACTGACTTCGCTGGTCCGAATCCAGCTTCCCCCACCATAAAGAAACCATAATATTGATACAAAAAATATCGGTATTATGGCTTTTTTATTGCCAAAATGGGGAGATTTTGACCTTTTTATAGGTTTTTTAGCAAAAAATAGAGGCTTGCTGGGAGA
>SVTZ01000065.1 GCA_015063525.1 Oscillospiraceae bacterium | reverse complement strand
CCCACGTCGGCCGCAAGAGTGGTGGTGGCGATACCAACGTACTCACTATCGCCATCCTTCTTAACGTACAGATCGAGTATAACGTCGTTTGAGATGCTCGACTCGATAAGCATATTAAGGGTGCTTTCGTGATTAAGATAGGTAGCGGACGTATATTCCACGTCGGATATCTGTACCTCACGGTCGCCGTCACGCAGATTGTTGTTCAGGTATATAGCATCAAGCCCTACGTCCTTTGCAACAAGCCGGGATACGGCAGCCGCAGTGGTTCCGTCAGCCGTGGTTGCAAAGCCGTCGGTGATAAGAATTATACGCTTTATCTCACCCTCGCTGAACAGCGTGGAGGTAAAATCAAGGGCGGCGGCAATATCGGTACCGCTGTCGTCTACGACCGCCTCTTTAACGCTCTTTATCTTTGTTCCCGAGGAGGTGAGAATGGTCTGGTCCTTACCAAAGCAGACGATGCCGAGCCTTGAATTCGAAGGCAGATTATCGTTTATCTGCTGAATGTATTCGTCTATCTCGTCAAGATTTCTGTTTGACGAATAGGATACGTCGGCTACGACGTAGATCTTGGTTCTCGTCATTACGGTGGTATGAACGAGGCCTGCCGCCGCAAGAGAGATGGATAGTATCATTATAATATGTATAATTAAAGAAGCTACCCAGCCCTTGGTCCTGTTATCCTTGCTTACGGAGATAAAGTAAGGAACGAGGAGAGCCGCCGCCAGCGGAATTGCCAGCAGGAGCCAATACGGATTATCGAAGCTGATATTTCTCATAACAGTACACCATCCAATCCGCAGTAAATACTATAGCCAGCAGAACAAAAAGGATCACGAGGGGATCAAATTCTCCGTCCGTCTTCTCATAGGTCTGCTCGCCTATTAACGAAAAGTCCTCGCCCGTGGAGGCAGGGTTGCTCTCGGATACGGCCGCAGCCGAATAGATCCTATAGGTTCTCTTATCGCCTGCCGCGCTGACCTCAAAGGTATAGGTACCGACTCGGTCAAGCGCAAGCCTGCTTATATCCGTCGAGGTGTCAAGATAGGTCTCCTCTCCGTCGGGAGATATTGCCTTGACGCTGTCTATATTTGCCGTAATATTTATTTCCGCCTCCTCGCCGCAGGTGAAGCCCGAGCGATCGATGATATCGGGGCAGGAATATTCAAGAAGATTTGAGATAAGGGGTGCAAAGTCGGAGGAAAGCGGCATATCCGACTTGTGAAGATCAAAGCCGAATACCACCTCGCGGTTTCCAAGCGCGTTTACGCCCGCAAAGATAAGAGGATTTGAGTCGTAAGAGAACAACGTGGTGAACTGAGTGTACATTCCGCTGTACTTCACGTACTCGGAGATATAAATATCTCTGCCTATAACGCCGTCAAGCAGCTTCCTTGCCTGACTTGAGGTCGACTGACTTCTGACAAGTTCTCCGGGAGCATCAAGCTCGTTTATACCTCTCACGCCAAAGCCGGAGTCATCAACGCTTTCGCTTGAGTTAATAAGCCATACCGCCGCATCGGGAAGGGTCTCGGGAGTGAAGCTGTGGAAGATATAAAGTCCGTATCCGCCCTGAGACGCGTATTCCCTAGGAGTGATGACGTCTACCATCGAATCGGTCAGCGCGTCAAGCAACGCTTCAAGGAAGAAGGGCGTCTCGCTGACTATGAGAATACTGTAGGACGCCTCGCTGTTCAGATTATGGCAGGTTATCTCGTTGTCTATAGCAAGATCGTCCTTGTTGGTTATAACAAGTCGGAAGGAATCGTAGCTTGCCGCCTTGCAGGAAAGCTCGACCGGCATACTCTCTCCCGCCTTTACCGAAATGCTTAGAGTGTCGGCAGGCTTATCTCCGCCATTGACATAAAGGGCGATGTCAAGCGTTTCGTCCGAGGTATAAGAAATAACGTTGCCGCTTGCATAAAGCGTGCCCTCGGTTAAATTTCCCATAACCTCGCTTATAGCGTAATTTTTCACATTTTGTGAACTTACATTTACAATTTCAACATTCTCGCTGATATTATAATCCTTGTCGGTGACAAAATAAACGAGAGTAGACGTATTCTCGTTAAAGTACTCCTGTGCCTTTGCAATAGCATCGGAGTTATCCGCACTGCTGTCGTAGCACTCGAGTTCCTCAAGCAAATCGATAGCTATATCCTTATCGGTAATGCGCTCGTAGACCACCGCAGTATCAGATGATAGCGTGATAAGAGTGTAACTGCTTCCGAGACGGGCATCGTCAATCTCGTCCTCGATATAATCCTTAGCCCTCTCAAAGCAGGTCTTGCTGCCGCTTTGGGTATTCATACTGCCACTTGAGTCAAGGATGAAGCAATACTCGCTTGCCGATGCGGGCACAACAAATATTGGGCGGGCAATCAGAAGCGACGCGAATATCACAGTAAGTATCTGCAAAATCAGACTGATAATGCCGGTAAGACCGCTTAAGGGGTTTCTTCTTTTAAAGAACTTCTCGCTAAGCGTCCAAAGATATGTAGAGGGAATGGTCTGCTCGTTATACTTACTCCTCAGAATGTAGATGAGGATAAGGAGAGGAACTCCGATAAGGCCGAGCAAGCCCAGGGGATATAAAAAGCTCATTTCACTACCCCCATATCTACAAATTTATCAAAGAAGATCTCGGGAAGCGTAAGATACGCAGGCGCAAAAAGGTACTGGCCGCCACGAGACTCGCAATATAGTCTTATCCTGTCGGTCACATATTTAAGCGCATCTTTATATGCACGAACTACGTCCTGATCTATTTTTTTGCGGAAGAATTTAGACTGATCCTCCGAGTCGAAGAGATGCATCTTGCCTCTAAACTGAGGATTGATCTCCTCACGTGCCAAAATCTGCACACAGAGAATATCCCTCTTTTGCTCGGCAAGACGGTCAATGGCCGCTTCGAAGTTCTCGTCGGTCAAGAAGTCGGAGATGATTATAGAATATCCGTCTCCCCTGCCTACCACGGACGGAACTATCGCCTCGCTGATCCTCGAATCGGAATCAAACTCAAGCTCGTTCAGCCTGTTTATGCAATTGAGATATGAATCCTTGCCTACCATACCAACAGCGATCTCCTCAAGAGCCGCACCGCGGATAGCGTAGATCGATACCTTATCCATTTCGCATACCGAAAGATAAGCAAAGGCTGCGGCAAGCTTGATAGAAGCAATCGCCTTATCGTCCGAGCCGTGAGCCATAGATCGGCTGGCATCTATGTAAATCCTGGTGTGCATCTGCCTCTCGTCGAAGTAGAGCTTCTCATAGAGCTTATCAAATCTTGCGTAGGCGTTCCAATCGATCTTCGTTACGTCGTCGCCGGGCATATAGTCTCGGTAATCCGCAAATTCACAGGATGAGCCGAGATTTTTGCTTCGGCGGTTGCCGCCAAACATTCCGGCCACGTTGTTTTTGAGTAACGTCCCCAGCTGCTCAAGCTGACCGAGGAAGGACTCGTCGATTACCACTTTTTTCATTTATTAACCCTTTTTAGTTTCTTTGATTATCAGAGAAATAACGTCGTCTACTGTAAGCTTATCGTTGATAGCGGTGTAGTTGATCTTAATTCTGTGTCTGAAGATGGGATATGCAAGTGCATCGATATCCTCGTAGGAAACGTTGTAACGGCCATCCATAAGTGCGCGTACCTTCGCGCAGGTAACAAGGCCCTGAGCAGCTCTGGGAGATGCGCCGTACTTAAGATACTTCTTTGCCGAAGGAGCGCAGTTTTCTACCGAGGGGTGGGTATTGGATACCATATTGACCGCATAGTAAAGTACCTCGTCGCAGATCGGAACCTGAGCTGCAAGAGCTCTCATCTCAAGAATATCCTCGCCGGTTACGACTGCCTCTGCGGTCTCCTCCATAGTCTTCTGAGTCATCTTAACGATGTTCATAAGCTCATCATTAGAGGGATAGTCAACTATAAGCTTGAACACGAAACGGTCCATCTGTGCCTCGGGAAGAGGATAAGTACCGTCCTGTTCAATGGGGTTCTCGGTTGCAAGAACGAAGAAGGGCTCGTCAAGTCTGTAGGTCTCCTTACCTACGGTAACCTTGTGCTCCTGCATTACCTCAAGCATCGCAGACTGAGTCTTGGGAGTTGCGCGGTTGATCTCGTCGGCAAGTACGAGGTTTGCGAAGATAGGACCCGGACGGAACTTGGTCTCAAGTCTGCCGTTTTCATCCTTCTCAACGATATTCGCGCCCGTAACGTCGGAGGGCATAAGGTCGGGGGTGAACTGAATACGGGAGAAGGGCAAGGAAAGAACCCTGCCGAGAGAGCGCACAAGTCGGGTCTTGCCAACTCCGGGAACACCCTCAAGAAGCACGTTGCCCCCCGAAATTATAGCGGTAATAACTCCGTCGATAATATCGGCCTGACCTACCACGTCCTTAGCAAGCTCTTCCTTTATCTTAGCGATCTTCTCGCTGAACATTTTTATTTTTTCGGTGTTGATTTCTGTAATCATTTCTGACATTTTATTAGTTTCCTTCCTCTTTTTCGATTCCGCTGAACAGCAGGTCAAAATATTTTCTTATAATTTCCTTCTGCTCTTCCGAGTAATAATCCCCCGAGAGCTTTTCAAGCATAAGTGCGTTGTACTTATTAATTAATTCTCCGTATTTGACGTATTCTCCGGTGATCGGATCAAGAACGTAGTCGTCGCTTCCATATGTTGCGCCCGTACCAAGACCGCCGCCGTGGACGCCTTCATTTTCTTTATTCTCGCCTGCGCTTCCCTGACTTCCGTCAACCGACTCGCCCGTCCTGACGAATTCGGGACGCTCAAACTCGGGTATCGGAACGAGGAACAAGCTCGCAAGCCTTGTCATTGCGTACTCACCGACTATTGCGTTAGTTCTATTAAGCGATACCGCCGCAAAGGTCGCTTCGCTGAGAATGTTAAGATTGTTAACAAGCGCCCCCCTCGCCTCGTCGTCAGACATATTATCTAGTTTCTTTACCATCGTAGAAAGACCGACGAGCTGATTGTTGAACAGGTTATCAACCGCCGCGTACATTTCGTCATCCTCGGGAAGGCCGGACGCATCAAGAGCAATATCAAGTCTTCGAATCATACTGTCTATCGCCCATTTAAGCCTTGGAGCACCAATGAGAGCATCCTCACTCTCGTCGTTATCGCCCATTAAAATTGATATGTATTCGGTCAGCTTCTCGGCGAAGTCACCCCAATCGGGCGAGCTCCAGGAGCTGGTGTCAAGGACTTTCGCAAGATATCTCAGATGGACATCCTCGGTGTCCCAGAGCGCATCAAGCATCTCCGCAGCCGTGGACGACTCGTAGGTTATATCAACTATAACTGCCATAGTCTCGGCAAGAGCAATCTGCATATCAGGAACGGTATGCGTCTCACGCAGTTTTGCAAGAAGATCGGTAAGCTCGGCCGCTATGGGAGCGCGGAACTCCTCCTCCATTTCCGAGGACTCAACATGCTTTATAAGCTCGGTAAGTCCTGCCTCTTGAAGGCGGGAAAGCTTAAATACCTCTACCTCCTCGGGCGGAACGTAGTCGCGCATATTGGGAACGATAAATCCGCCTGCAAGCAATGCCGCCGAAAGTGCCAACGCGGTTATGTATATCCAAAGGCGTTTAAATTTATATGCCTTTACCGGTATTTCGGATAGGACGCTATCGGCATCCTGCCTCTGCAGGGCAACCATATTGCCATCCTCGCCGCTGTATTGTATCATAGTTTGAACTCTCGCCTTGAGTTCGAATTTCGAGTCAAGCTCTTCTGCAAGAGACTCGTCCGTCTTTCGTCCTAAAAGGAAGAAAAATCCGCCCGCAATCAGCAGTGCGCCTATGCCGATATATAAAGAAGCGATGGGCTCAAGATCTATAACGGCAAGCTTGGAGAGAATAAGCACTCCGCCACCCGCGGTCATACCCATCGACAAGCCCGCCATAACCGACTTAGCTATCCGTATCGCCTGAAGCCTTTTTTTAAATTTCGAAAAATTGTCGCTCATATTTTTTCCTTTCGCAAAACAATATTAATATTATATCATAATACTTTTCGCGTGTCAATAATTATTTTATTTACGCGAAAAGCACTTTATTTTGGTGAATAATTCCTCTTGACAAGATGGCTGCGGAGTGATATAATACAAATACGAACTCTTGTTCGTCGATGCTTGAGGAGGTAAAAAATGAAGGAACAATATATTGCAATAGATCTAAAATCATTTTACGCCTCCGTGGAGTGCATCGAGCGCGGGCTTGACCCATTGACGACAAATCTTGTGGTAGCCGACAGCACAAGGACAGAAAAGACGATATGTCTTGCGGTATCACCCAGCCTTAAGAGCTACGGCGTGCCCGGAAGGCCGAGACTTTTCGAGGTGGTGGCGAAGGTAAAGGAGGTCAATTCGAGGCGGAGGTGGGGTGCTCCGAGCAGAAGATTTCACGGTGCTACTTACGATAACAGACTGCTTTTAGAGGATTCGGGCCTTGCTGTAGATTACATCGTTGCAACGCCGAGAATGGCTTTGTATATTGATTACAGCACTAAAATTTATCAGGTTTATCTAAGGTATTTTTCCCCCGATGACATTCATGTTTACTCAATTGACGAGGTTTTTATTGACGTGACGCATTATCTGAAAACTTACAAAAAAACGGCAAGAGAGCTTGCCGAGACGGTTATAAAGGACGTGCTTTCGGCCACGGGAATAACGGCAACAGTCGGCATCGGCACGAATATGTATCTGGCGAAGGTTGCGATGGATATTGTAGCAAAGCGAATGAAGCCCGACGAGCACGGTGCGCGTATTGCTGAGCTTGAAGAAATGAGCTATCGGCGTATACTCTGGGAGCATAGGCCTCTGACCGATTTTTGGCGCGTTGGCCGCGGATATGCGAAAAAGCTTGAGGCACACGGAATTTATACGATGGGCGACGTGGCACTAACGTCGGTAAAAAACGAGGAGCTTTTATACAAGCTTTTCGGCATTAACGCCGAGCTTCTTATCGACCACGCCTGGGGCTTTGAGCCCTGCACCATTGCCGACATAAAGGCTTACAAGCCTACGTCAAAAAGCCTTTCTTCGGGGCAGGTGCTTCACTGCCCTTACACAGCAAAGGGGGCGCGGATAATAGTGCGAGAAATGTGCGATGCGCTGGTGCTTGATATGGTGGATAAGGGGATAGCCACAAATCAGGTGGTGCTTACTATCGGATACGACGTAGAGAGTCTTGCCGATCCGAGCAGGACTTATGGGGGTGAGGTCACGACCGATTTTTACGGAAGATCTATCCCCAAGCACGCTCACGGCAGTGCTAATTTTCCGAGACACACCTCGTCTACCGATGAGATCATACGCAAGACGTTAGAGCTTTACGACAGGATAATCGATCCTTCTCTGCTTATCAGAAGAGTGACTATATGCGTTAATAATTTAGTAAGCGAGTCGGAGCGAGAGCCTGACGGCTGCTATGAGCAGATGGATTTCTTCACCGACTACAGTAAGCGTGAAAAAGAAAAAATGCTCGAAAACGAGCACTACGTACGCGAAAAGCAGCGACAAAACGCGCTTATAAAGATACGAAAAAAGTACGGAGGCAACTCAATTCTCAGGGGCACAAGCTTTGAAGAAGGCGCAACCGCTATCGACCGCAATTCGCAGATAGGCGGACATAAGGCATAAATTTGAATGCAGAATGACCCTCATCCACCGCCAAAGGCGGTCCCCCTGTCTCGCTGCGGCTCGGTCACATAACGGCTCTTGCGTTATTAACGCAATTCACTACCGTTATGTCGCTTCGCTACCCAACGCGCTTCGCTGGGGAAGGCTGTGTCCAGAATGCAAAAATTGTTGTAAGAGCAAAAATGAGAGGCAAAAATGAACGAAAAATACGAAGAAATAATAGATCTCCCGCACCACGTTTCTAAGGTACACCCGCAAATGCCGAGGCAGGATCGTGCGGCACAGTTCGCGCCATACGCTGCCCTCTCGGGCTACGAGGACGCGGTCGATGAAACCGCAAGGCTTACCGACCGAAAAATTGAGCTCGACGAATACGAAAAGGAAAGAATAAACGCCGCCCTTACTTCCCTGCTCGATACCCCACCCGATACTAAAGTTGTAATAACATTCTTCCGCCCCGACGCAAGAAAATCCGGCGGCGCATACGTCACCGCAAAGGGCGAGGTAGGACGCATCGACGAAGTGTCGGGAGAGATAACTTTAGTCGGCGGGCGTCCGATAAGCATTAGTGATATAATCGATCTTAGAAAACTCGAAGGTTGATGCCGTTTGGGGTTAATAAAGCGCTATTTTGACAAGCATAGTTGTCATTTTCGGCCACAGCAACCATTAAAATAAGTGTGGTTTTCGTACTGTACATCAAAACTTTTTAGCAAATATATTTTTTTCAAAAAAACACTTGACAAATCGAACAAAGTTTAGTATAATAGTTGG
>SVTZ01000064.1 GCA_015063525.1 Oscillospiraceae bacterium | reverse complement strand
GGCCTCCCGCCGAGGGCGCTTATCTTAAGTGATGACCCCCTCTAAGCGGACGTTGGAAGCGCAAAGTGGCAGAGAGGACACCCACCTGGTTAGACCGGGTTAAAACTTTACCTTACACGGCCATGCGGGGTCTAAAAAGAGTTGCTTTAGGGCAACTCTTTTTTTCATTTTTACGAACTCTTTATCATATAGTTTAAAGACAAACTATATTTTACGGAGCAACAAATGACAAAACAAATAAAAGGTCTCTCGGCCGATCAGGTAAAAAAATCGCTTGAAACCCACGGAGATAACTCGTTAAGTAAGGAAAAGAACAAGAGCTTTTTTAAAAGGTTTCTTGAAAATCTTTCCGACCCTATAATAAGAATACTTCTCATAGCATTGGGACTTCAATTGCTTCTCAGTTTTGGCGACGTAAACTATTTCGAGCTTGGCGGAATACTTGCGGCCATAATTCTTTCAACCACCGTTTCTACAGCCTCGGAATACAGAAGCGAAAAAGCATTTGATAAGCTTCAGGGTGATGTAAACGCAACGGCAAATGTACTGCGTGACGGCGTAATAAAGAAGATACCTGTTTCCGAGATCGTCGTAGGGGATATAGTCTACCTGACCGTTGGTGAGAGGATACACGCTGACGGAGAGATAATAAGCGGCAGAATAGTAGTAGATCAGTCAGCCCTTAACGGCGAGAGCGCCGAGTGCGTAAAGCAAAGCGGAAGAGAAAGCGGCTGGGATCTTACGAATGAGTCTAAGGCTTTTCGTGGCTCGGTTATTACCGACGGCAATGCAATAATGCGGGTTGGCCGTGTCGGCGCAGCTACATACTACGGTATGGTTGCCAAGGATGTGCAGACTGAAACTAGAGTAAGTCCGCTGAAGCTAAGGCTTTTCACCCTCGCCTCACAGATAAGCAAAATCGGCTACGTCGTTGCTGCAGTAGTGGGAATTACCTATCTATTTAATTCGGTTGTTATTGACAATGGCTTTGACACTCAAAGGATTATATTGTTTATAAGTAATCCTGCGAGCATACTCGGAGCTTTGCTAAATGCATTCACACTTATGATAACCGTTGTGGTTGTGGCGGCGCCCGAGGGATTGCCTATGATGATAACGGTGGTTCTTTCGGCAAATATGAAAAGAATGCTGAGGGATAATATTCTCGTTAAGAAGCTTGTTGGAATTGAGACCGCAGGCTCAATGAACATACTTTTTACAGACAAGACGGGAACTATTACCGTCGGCAGACCGCAGGTGGAGAAATTTATTACCGTGTCGGGCGAATTCAAGGGAATCGCTGCGCTAAAGAAAAACCGCGAAATCTACGAGCTGCTGAAGATATGCGCCCATTATAATACTGATGTAGTAAAATCGGGAGAGGAGCTGACAGGAGGTAACGCTACCGACCGCGCGGTCTTTGAATTCTTTGAAGAAGAGGAGGTCCCGGTCTGTAATATCATATCTAAAACACCCTTTACAAGTGAGCGCAAATATTCTTCCGTAACCATGAAAAAGGGAAAAACCGTGATAAAAGGCGCGGCAGAATACATTTTAGCCGCATCAAGATATGCGATAAACGGCAGCGGAGAGCGAGTCCGCTTTGATAAGGACACGGTTTATACTCGTTACCTTGAAGCTGTAAACCACGGACATAGAGTGGTTGGAGTAGCATTTGGCGACAAAGATAAGCTTGAGGATCTGACTCTTGTCGCACTGATAGTGATGAAGGATAAAATCCGTCCTCAGGTGTATAAGTCGGTGGAGGAGGTAAGCTCTGCCGGAATTCAAATAGTTATGATCACCGGCGACGGAAAGGAGACGGCCTCCTCGATCGCCGCAGAGTGCGGAATATTAAACAGAAATGCAGGTCATGTGGTTTTATCAAGCGCTGAGATGCACGATATGAGCGATGCACAGCTTAAGGAAATTTTGCCTCGCCTGCGTGTTGTGTCAAGAGCACTGCCGCAGGATAAGACCAGACTGGTAAGACTCTCTCAGGAGATGGGGCTCGTTGTTGGTATGACGGGCGACGGCATTAACGATGCGCCCTCATTAAAGCTTTCTGACGTAGGATTTGCTATGGGCAGCGGCGCAGATATCGCAAAGAGCGCATCGGATATCGTTATTCTTGATAACAGCTTTCTTGCCATCTCGCGCACCATTCTTTACGGTAGAACAATATTTAAATCCATAAGGAAGTTCATCACCTTCCAGCTTACTATGAATCTTGTTGCCTGCGGAGTCTCGCTTATCGGTCAGTTTGTCGGCGTTGATACTCCTATAACCATTATTCAGATGCTTTGGGTCAATATAATTATGGATACCCTCGGCGGTCTTGCCTTCGCGGGTGAAGCGCCACTTTCATACTATATGCGTGAGCGCCCGAAGAGCAGGGAGGAGAAAATCCTCTCGGCAGAGATGCTTAACCAGATATTCATCACCGGAGCCTACACCCTCTGCCTTTGCATAACCTTCCTGACCTCTCCGGTCATACGCCTTATGTACGGAGGCCTAGCTCCGACACCTGAGTTTTATACCGCCTTTTACGCGCTCTTTATCTTTGCAGGAATATTTAATTGCCTTAACGCTCGATCGTCAAGACTTTGGTTTTTATCAAATATACATAAAAACAAGCCCTTTATGCTGATAATGCTTCTAATATCGGTGATACAGATCGGAATGATCTATTTTGGCGGTGAGCTGTTCAGGTGTACACCTCTTGCTCTTCGTGAGCTGAGCTTCGTCATTACGCTTTCGCTGACTGTTATTCCGTTTGAGATGATAAGAAGGCTGTTTTATAAGTTAAAATGAAGTTAGGCTCGGTGATATCAAACGCCGAGCCTAAAAGAATAAAAAATGGTTTTTCCTATTGACAAATCATTATAAAAGTGTTAAAATAATTAAGCGATTGTTTGCTGATATGGCTCAGTTGGTAGAGCAGTTGATTCGTAATCAACAGGTCGCGGGTTCGAGTCCCGCTATCAGCTCCAAATCCGTGGGAGAGGCGCATCGCCTCTCCTTTTTTATCATCGAGGAGGACGTATGGATCTTTGCAACATATCGGTCATAAAGTCTGTTATGGCAGATGCAGGTATCAATTTTCATAAGGAATTCGGCCAGAATTTCCTTACTAATAGAATAATTCCCGAGGATATTGCAGACAATTGTGCCGATACGGCGGAAAGAATGATCCTTGAGATCGGCCCCGGAATAGGCTGTCTTACCCAGGAGCTTGCAATGCGATATAAAAAGGTGGTTGCGGTTGAAATTGACCGCGGACTTATTCCCGTGCTGTCAAGAACTCTTGCTGAGTATGATAATATTACGGTAATTAACGAGGATATTTTAAAGGTTGATTTGCCAAGTCTTATTGCCGAGCACTCTGATGGAATGCCGGTTTCAGTATGTGCGAATTTGCCTTATTATATTACGACTCCCATTCTTATGTATCTACTTGAGTCGGGCGTTAAGCTTTCCACAATCACCGTTATGGTGCAGAATGAGGTTGCGGCAAGGCTTTCTGCAAAGCCCGGAAGCTCTGATTACGGTGCGATTACTGCCGTTCTCGGCTATTACGGCAGTGTTCGTAAGCTCTTTAAGGTCTCCGCAGGCTGCTTTATTCCTGCACCTAAGGTTGACAGCGCAGTCGTAAGAATTGACCTCTACGACAAATGTCCCTACGAAATCAAGGACGAAAAGCTCTTCCGCAACTGTATTAAGGCGGCGTTTGAGATGAGACGCAAGACTCTTGAAAATGCCCTGACCGCAAAGCTTGGCGGATTTACAAAGGAGCAGGTTGCTGAGGCGATAAAGAGGTGTGAATTTGATTCCAAAATACGCGGCGAACGTCTTTCCACCGAGGATTTTGCGCTCCTCTCAAACCATCTTTACGATATAAAAACCGAACAAGCATAAAAAAATACCGAAAAAACAAAATTCAACAAATTCTCCTTTCCTTATGCTATACTGTATTCAGCAGGGGAAAGGAGTTTTTTATGAAAAGAAAATATTACATTGACAATATTAGATCACTGACGGTATTATTGGTTATAATTTATCACGCGTTTTATCTTTTTAACGGTGTTGGTATACCAACCGGATTTGCAAATGGCGATGGCTTTTGGCTGTACGATGCTATATGTACATTTGTTTATCCGTGGTTTATGGTTTTGCTGTTTTTGGTGGCAGGAGTATCAGCGAGGCATTCAATAGACAAACGTGGAAAACGAGAATTTTTGAGGGAAAGAGTGAGAAAACTCATAATTCCTTCAACCTTGGGGCTTTTGGCATTACATTGGATAAGCGGATACATAAATATTAAGGTTGGCGGCGGACTTGAATATATGCCGTCTATATTGATCTATCCGATTTCAGCATTAAGCGGAACAGGTCCTTTGTGGTTTTCGCAAACGGTATTTGTATTTTCATTTTTGCTTGTAGTTTTTTATAATCGTTTGACTACCACAAAGCTTGATAAGCTTTGCGAACGAACTAATGAAATTATAATCATAGCTTTTTTACTTTTAATATTTCTTGGGGCACAGATTCTTAACGTTCCTGTTATAAGCGTATATCGGTTTGGTATTTATGGCGTGGCATTTTTCCTCGGTTATCTATTCTTCCATTTTGATAAAATAATAGAGAAATGCGTGAAGCTGCTTCCTGTAACGATTTCCTGCTCGATAATACTTGGAGTAGTTTATATGTGGATGCATTTAGGGGAAAATTACGCTTCGGATGAGGTCCTGAAAAATCTTGTTACCAATGCGTATGCATGGTTTAGCATTCTTGCGATCATTGGCACGGCAAAAAAATGGCTTAATAAAACCAATAGGGTTTTTAATTATCTTAATAAAATATCTTTCGGATTGTATATTTTACATTATCTTGTATTAACGGTCGTCGGTTATGTTTTGTATGAGTATTTTGCACATGTTCCTGTATATGCAAAGGGAATTATACTTTTAATTGCGATGGCAGTGCTTACTCCAATTTTAAATTGGTTGATTGAAAGAACACCGTTTTTGAGATATTGTGTTCTTGGAATAAAAGGGAGAAAAAATGAAATTCAAGTTGATAATTGAGGAAGGATGCGAGGAAGAGATTGTTGCGAAGGTACATTCTGCCAATGATTTAACCTCAAAAATTGAAGATCTTGTCCTTTCGTATGTAGAAAATGACGAGATAACCGTGCGTGGTGATTACGAGCTGTTAACGCTTAAATTTGCAGAGATAGAGTGTATAACAGTGATTGACCGAAAGGTCTATGTGATTGACAAGAGGGCAAACAAATATCGGACGTCGGGCACGCTTTCGGATATTGAAAAGGCTTTGCCTAGCTATTTTATCCGCATAAACAAATCAAGCATTGCTAATGAGAGAAAAATCTCATGCTTTAAGACCTCGTTCAGCGGAGGTGTAGATGCAATTTTTAAAAGCGGATACAAGGATTACGTATCACGCAGATGCTTTGGTGAAATAAAAAGGAGGTATAAGATATGAAGATTTTAGGGAAGTATTATAAACAGTTTTTCCTTCGCGGACTTGTTGCTATGGGCTTTGGCCCGATTGTGCTGGCTATCGTTTATTTGATATTGGGTATTACGGGCGTTGCGGAAGCTATAAGCGTCTATGAGATGGCGCTCGGAATAATTACAATCACAGCGCTGGCATTTCTTTGCGGCGGAATTACTGTCGTTTATCAGATTGAGGAGATGGCTATTTCAAAGGCAATAACTCTTCACGGTATTATTATTTATATTGCATACGCAGTCGTTTATCTTACTAACGATTGGCTTGCGGAGGGGACAGCGCCCTTCTTGATCTTTACTGCAATATTTATAGTTGGCTATCTTCTCGTTTGGCTTATAATTTATTTTGTTACAAAGAGAGGAACGAAAAAACTAAATATAGGCCTTAAAAACAAGGCAGAATAAAAAAGAGAGCCGCAGGCATAACACCTGCGGCTTTTTTAAAAACAAAATTATTTCCAATCAAGGCTTCTGCTGACAGCCTTTTTCCAAGCCGACATCTTTTCCTCGCGCCAAGCGTTATCCTTTTCGGGAAGGAAGGTTTTTGCTATCTTACGGTTGATCTTTATCTCATCGGTGGACCTATATACACCGGTTGCAAGACCGCAGAGATACGCCGCACCCAGGGCGGTGGTCTCAATACACTCGGGACGGTTGACCGAAGTGCCGAGAATGTCGGACTGGAAGGTGAGGAGAAGATCGTTTGCCGACGCGCCTCCGTCAACCGAAAGACCTTCTATCTTAATCCCGGTAGAGCTTTCCATAAGGTCGATTACGTCGGCAGTCTGGTATGCCAAAGACTCTACCGTTGCACGAATAATGTGATATTTATTGGTCGCTCTGGTAATACCGATGATTATTCCTCGCGCGTACGGATCCCAATAGGGCGCGCCAAGTCCCTGAAAGGCAGGAACTACAAGAACTCCGCCCGAGTCGGGAACCTTCTTTGCGTAATATTCGCTGTCTGCCGCCGATTCAATAACACGCATACCGTCACGCAGCCATTGTATTGCCGCACCGCAAACGAATACCGACCCCTCAAGAGCGTAATTAACCTTTCCGTTCAATCCCCAAGCAATAGTGGTTACAAGACCGGTGTCGGTTATTCGAGGCTGCTCGCCAATATTCATAAGCAGAAATGCGCCTGTGCCGTATGTGTTCTTCAGCTCGCCGGGGTTAAAGCAGCACTGACCGAAGAGGGCTGCCTGCTGGTCGCCCGCAACGCCGCCGATTGCGATTTCAGCACCGAGAATTTTGGCGTCTGTATATCCGAAAATATGCGAGGAGGGAAGTACCTCGGGAAGCATAGATGATGGAATATTGAATATTTCAAGAAGCTCCTCGTCCCACTTAAGTGTATTTATATTAAAGAGCATCGTTCTCGATGCATTGGAGTAATCTGTAGCGTGTGCCTTTCCCGCCGTAAGATTCCAAATAAGCCAGGAGTCGATTGTACCGAAGCAAAGCTCGCCTCTATCAGCTCTCTCTCTTGCGCCTTCCACGTTATCAAGGATCCAGGCAACCTTTGATGCAGAGAAATATGGGTCGAGAAGCAGACCGGTCTTACCTCGGATTAGCTCGGTATAACCCTTGTTCTTAAGCTCCTCGCAATAGTCTGCGGTGCGTCGGCACTGCCATACGATAGCGTTATAAATGGGCGCGCCGGTCTTTCTGTCCCAGACTACCGCGGTTTCACGCTGATTGGTTATGCCTATACCGCTGATCTCATCCCAAGAGCCTCCGATCTTCATCAGCGCCTCGGTGCAGGCAGCGATCTGTGTTGACCAGATTGCCATTGGATCGTGCTCGACCCAGCCCTCCTTCGGGAATATTTGAGGAAATTCTCGCTGAACGAGACTGACGATGCCGCCATTTTTATCAAAAATAATACAGCGCGAGCTTGTAGTGCCTTGGTCTAAGGCCATAATATATTTTTTCATGGTCTGTCCTCCAAATATAGCTTTCTAATATCATTATACATTAATTTCGATCTTAATTCAATAGAATAATAAAAAAAGGAAGACTTTCGGTCTTCCTTTTTTTGTCGGGAATTACTTAATCTCGACGGTAACGTGTTTACCGCAGGTGTTAGCTGCCGCCTTCATGATCTGGCGGATCGCCTTAGCTATTCTTCCGTGACGTCCGATAACCATTCCGGTATCGTCTTCTGCAACGGTAAGTACAAGCTCAATGTCATCACCGTTTACGGTCTCCTCAACAACGACTGCGTCGGGAGTGTCAACGATTGCACGGGCGATGTCGGTGAGTATTTTCTTGAAATCCATTTCGGCTACCCGTTTTTCCGAAATTACTTAATGATCTCGCTCTTCTTAAGAAGAGATCTAACGGTATCGGTGGGCTGAGCACCGTTGTTAAGCCACTTTGTAGCCTTCTCAGCGTCGATCTTAACTGTTGCGGGATTGGTCATGGGATCATAGTAACCGATCTCCTCGATAGGAGCGCCGTCACGACGGGTTCTCTCGTCTGCAACTACGATACGGTAGAAGGGGTTCTTCTTTTTGCCCATTCTTGTAAGTCTGATTTTTACTGCCATTTTTCTTTTCCTCCGAAAATTTGATAAATTTATTTTTTGTTTTAAAAACCTTAATTAATTCAGAAGCCCATTCTGCGGCCGAGCATCTTTCTCGCACCCTTGCCGGAGAGCTGCTTCATCATTTTCTTCATCTGATCGAACTGCTTGAGCAGTCTGTTGACGTCCTCAACGCCGAGGCCACAGCCCTTAGCGATCCTCTTACGTCTGGAGCCGTTGATGATATCCGGCTTTAATCTTTCCTCGGGTGTCATAGAGAGGATTATCGCCTCGATTCTGTCCATCTGCTTTTCGTCAACCTGCGCGTTCTTCAGCGCGCCTGCGTTTACGCCCGGCATCATACCGAGTATCTGATCTAGGTTGCCCATCTTCTTAAGCTGGCGCATCTGCTCGAGGAAGTCCTCAAGAGAGAAGGTCTGCTCACGCATCTTCTTCTCAAGCTCTCTTGCGTTCTTCTCGTCATAGGCTGCCTCCGCCTTTTCGATAAGTGAGAGAATATCGCCCATACCGAGAATTCTCGACGCCATTCTGTCGGGGTGGAACAGCTCAAGGGCATCCATCTTCTCGCCCATACCGATAAACTTAATAGGCTTGCCGGTAATATACTTAACCGAGAGAGCAGCACCGCCTCGG
>SVTZ01000063.1 GCA_015063525.1 Oscillospiraceae bacterium | reverse complement strand
TACTATCGCACTTCTTAAAAATCCGAATACTACTATTGACCGTATGCTTGATATTGTTAAAGCGCCCGATTTTCCAGGCGGTGCGCAGATAATTTACGACAGAGATCAGATGCGTAAGATCTACGAGACGGGCGCGGGAAGCTTTAAGATGCGTGCAAAATACGAATACGTAAAGAAAAACAACTGCATCGACGTACTTGAAATTCCTTATTCCTCGTCTATTGAGGCTATAATGAAGAAGGCTACCGATATGATCAAGACCGGCAAGCTTCGTGAGGTTTCGGACGTTCGTGACGCGATCGACCTTAACGGATTTAAGCTGACCTTCGATCTTAAGAAGGATGCAAATCCCGAGCTTGTTATGAAGAAGCTCTTCTCGGTAACCGAGCTTGAGAATAATTTTGACTGTAACTTCAATATCCTCGTTGACGGCACGCCTATGCAGCTTGGCATCAGGGAAATTCTGAATGAGTGGATAAATTTCAGAATTAAGTGCGTGACCCGCGAGCTTACCTTTGAGCTTGGTAAGAAGGAGCATAAGCTTGAGCTGCTTCAGGGACTTGCGGCAATCCTTCTTGATATCGACAAGGCCATCAGAATCATTCGTAATACCGAGCGCGAGGAGGACGTTGTTCCCAATCTTGCAGCGGGCTTTAACCTTACTAAAATTCAAGCGGAATACATAGCAGATATCAAGCTTCGTAATCTTAACCGTCAGTATATTATTAACCGCGTTGAGGAGATTGCCGAGCTTGAAAAGCAGATCGCAGATATCAGAGAAACTCTGCGCGATGAAATCAAACTGAAGGGAACTATTATTGCAAAGCTTCAGGAGGTTAAGAAAAAGTACGGAAAGCCGAGAAAGACCGAAATTGTAGATAAGCAGGAAAGTGTTCCCGGTCCGAAGGAGGATATCTTCTTCGAAAACTACAACTGCCGTCTTATTCTTACCAAGGGAGGCTACTTCAAGAAGCTTTCGGTGCAGGCCGTGCGCTCTGCAGACGAGCAGAAGGTCAAGGAGGGAGACTTCGTTATTTACCAAGAGGATACCGATAATCGAGGCGACGTGCTGTTCTTTACCGATAAAGGACAGATCTACCGCGCGCGAGTTGACGATTTCGACCTGACCAAGGCAAGTCAGATGGGTGACTATGTTCCTTCGAAGCTAAATATGGATGATGACGAGCACGTGGTTGCCTGCAAGATGGTATACGAGCTTAATCCTCAGCATCACATGGTATACATATTCGAAAACGGAAAAGGCCTGCGCGTCAGTATGGGTGCATACGAGGCTAAGTCCCGCCGCCGTAAAATTTCGGGTGCTTATTCAACCGACTCACCTCTTGCGGGCGCCGTTTACGAGGGCGATAAGCCTGTAAATCTGTTTATCAGAAGCGATGCTGGTCGGGGAATGCTTATTAAGAGCAGCCTTGTTCCCGAGAAAGCGACGAGAACGGCTTCAGGCGTTCAAATTATGAAGCTTCCAAAGAAGGGGGCAAAGATCGATCTGGTTACCGATAGGATCGATGACGTAGGGCAGGACGCTTTGAAATGCAAGAAGCTGGCCCTTCCGTCTACCGGCTCGCCTCTTGAGCAGTTAACGTTTAATTTTTAAATAAAATAGGGGTTTTGCAAAACGCAAAACCCCTTAAATTAGTCTTAGGCTATAGTCTCAAACTTGTATCCAACGCCCCAAACGGTCTTAAGAGTCCATTTGTCGGAAACGCCCTCAAGCTTTTCGCGAAGCCTCTTTACGTGAACGTCAACCGTTCTGGAGTCGCCGAGATAATCAAAGCCCCATACCTTATCAAGAAGCTGATCTCTCGTAAACACTCTGTTGTAATTGGAGGCAAGGAAGTAGAGAAGCTCCAGCTCCTTAGGAGGAATGTCGATTGCCTTGCCGCAAAGCTTGAGCTCATATTTCTGAAGGCTTATCTCCATATTCTCGAACTTCACGACCTCGTCGTCGTTGCCCTTGGAATGGGTGTTGTAACGTCGCAAAACCGCCTTGATGCGCGCGGAAAGCTCCTTCATATCGAAGGGCTTAACGATAAAGTCGTCAGCGCCAAGCTCAAGACCTAGAACCTTATCGAAAACCTCTCCCTTTGCGGTGATCATAATAACCGGCTTAGCAGAAATCTCGCGGATCTCGCGGCAAACCTGCCAACCGTCCTTTTTAGGCATCATTATATCGAGAAGCACAAGATCGGGCTCGAAGGATTTGAATGCGCTTATTCCTTCCATACCGTCGTTTGCGGTTTTTACTTTATATCCCTCGTTTTCAAAATAAAGTCTTAGCATATCGCAGATATTAGTGTCATCATCAACTACAAGAAGTCTGGTATCCATCTTTTATTTCCTTTCTCGGTTTATGTAGATTAAATTGTTAACTTTGTTAAAAATATAAAAATCTTAATAATTACATTATACAGTAAAATGTTGACATATTCAAGAACTTTTTATGAATTTTTATGAGAATTTTTATATCCTGTATAAAAAAACGATGCTTTAATAAAATTTTCTAAAATGCTTGCAAAAAGGGCAAGTTTATAGTATAATTATATAGTTAAATAATAATTAAGGAAGTATAAATAATGAAACTTGGTATCGTAGGCCTTCCCAACGTGGGAAAGAGTACGCTTTTTAATGCTTTAACTAACGCAGGCGCTGAGTCTGCTAACTATCCCTTCTGCACAATCGATCCCAACGTAGGCGTGGTCGCAGTTCCCGATAAGAGACTTGACAAGCTTGCTGAAATGTATAATCCCGATAAGTATACTCCGGCAATTATCGAGTTCGTTGATATCGCAGGGCTTGTAAAGGGAGCGTCTCAGGGCGAGGGCCTTGGTAACAAGTTCCTTGGTAATATCAGAGAGGTTGACGCGGTGGTTCACGTTGTCCGTTGCTTTGAAAACGGCGACATCGTTCACGTCGACGGCTCTGTTGATCCTCTTCGCGACGTTGAGACAATTAACCTTGAGCTTATTCTCTCCGATCTTGAGATCGTTGAGCGCGCTATTGACAGAACCACGAAGGCCGCAAGAGCTGACAAGAAGCTTCTTGAAAAGCTTGAGGTTCTTGAGCGCGTTAAGGTGGCTCTTGAGGCGGGTAAGTGCGCCCGCACAGTCGAGCTTACCGACGAGGACGAAGCGTGGATTGAGGAGTCGAGACTTCTTACCCTGAAGCCCATAATCTACGTTGCTAATATATCTGAGGACGAGGTAAGCGGCGATTACGTTAACAACGAGGGCTATAGGGCTCTTAAGGCTCACGCTGAGAGCGAGGGCAGTGAGATTATCGCAGTTAGCGCGCAGATTGAGGCAGAGCTTGCCGCACTTGACGGCGATGAGAAGGAAATGTTCCTCTCCGACCTTGGAATTGAGGAAAGCGGCCTTGATAAGCTTATTAAGTCAAGCTACAGCCTTCTCGGCCTCATCAGCTTCCTTACCGCGGGTTCCAAGGAGGTTCGTGCCTGGACCATTAAACGAGGAACCAAGGCTCCCGGCGCGGCAGGTAAGATACATACCGACTTTGAGCGTGGCTTCATTCGCGCTGAGGTTGTCGCCTTTGACGATCTCGTCCGGGAGGGCGACAGGAACAAGGTAAAGGAAAAAGGCCTACTGAGAAGCGAAGGCAAGGAATACGTTATGAAGGATGGAGACGTAGTCGAATTCCTCTTTAACGTTTAATATGAAATAAAGGATACATTTTATAAAAATCAGCCGGGTTTAGCTCGGCTGATTTTGATTTATTCTGAGAGAAAATATATGATCTCCTCGGGATGAGACCATATGCCGCATCCGTTGTCTATATAATATTGCATATTATGTTGCTTTAAAAAAATATTGTCGCTATGAATCACAAGCCCGTCAAGATCCTCGTAGCATTCATCAAGGTAGATTTTGTCTTTATACTTTTTACCGTGATCGCCGAGAATGATGTAATCGGATAGCGAGGCGTATTTCCGAAGCAGCTCGGCTTCCTTTGAAGCTAAAAGACCTGAGGATAGATAAAGATAGACGGTATCTCTTTTGCATACCGAGAAGGCGTTCATAGAGGTTTCGCCATAGGGGGCAGAGTAGAGAAGGTTTATCGAATAATCTCCAACAGTAACGGTCTCATATTCCTGATAAATAACAACCACGGTATTAGTGTTCTCTACCGATTTATATATAAGTTTTAATATTGTATCCTCGTCGTCATTTCTTGGATAAGGCAGATATACTTCGCGAACTAAAACATTCTTTAAAAGCGTCTCTATATCGTCGTCAAGACTCCAGGAGTAATGTGTAAGATAGTATTTATCAAGATACGTAGCGTTTGCATCTTCCAAGAGATCAAGGGCGTCGTATACAAGATTTTTGCTATATTGTGCAGAATTTATGAGGCAGACTTCATTTTTTGACCTGACAAGCATAAGATCGCTCTTGTATCCGCCGCTATACGCCACCGTTTCCTTATAGTTTTCTCCCACCGTCGCTGCCGTGGGTATGATCATAACCGCCGCAAAGAATATCAGGATAAGCTTCATCGCCTTTTTCGGGTTATTAAGTCTTAGAATAATGAAAAGGAAGAATGAAACGCTGTATGTGATTATCAGGGCACTGACAAAGGTAAAGTTTGAGGAAACGTAGGCAAATTTTGCTGATGACATAAGGCCTGCTAAATAATATACGAGCTGACATAGTGGAGAGAGCAGAGCACCGATGGGAATAAGCCATCCAATGATCGCCATAACACATCCAAGATACATTATTACCTCTGCCAAAACAGAGAAAATCAGCGTCGCAATAGGTGCAAGAATAGAAAAACCGCCGAAGGAATAGGTAGATATGGCGATAGTTGAGCTGATGGCGAAAATCGACGTCAGTATTCCAAAGATAAGATAAGTTATTATCTTTTTCGACCTCGTCTTAGCTTTTTCGGCTTTTCCTGTATATTCCGATAAGGCTATTATTCCAAAGGTTGCAAGTGCTGAAAGCCAAAGTGAAATATCAAAGACAGCATACGGAGTAGCGACGCATATGACCGTAACCGCCAAGGTAAGCGAGGTCAGGGAGTCCTTGGTTCTTGAGAGCAGGAATAGTACCGAAGATATAATTAGCATTACGCCGGCCCTGACAACTGAGACCGAAAATCCAGTTAGTGTCATATATAAAAAGACGAAAACCGAGATTATAACAAGTCTTAGCTTCTTTTTTATTCCGAATAACGATAGAAGTTTGCCTATACCTAAAGAAAGTATAGCAAGATGCATACCGCTAAGGGCTAGAATATGTGATATTCCTATTCGCCTGAAGTCAAGCTGCAGTTGGTTTGGCAGATAATCTCTTTCTCCAAGGAGAAGAGCCGAAAGCAGAGCACCGCTATCAGCATCCGAAAGGGTAATAATATATCTTGTCAGATATTCACGAAGCCTTTCGATTCTGCCGGAAAGATCACCATTGGTGTATTCGATTATTTTAATATTGCTTATATCGTTTGCATAAGCATTAATGCCGTTCGACAGATTAAAGGACATGCTTTCGTCAGAAAATCCACCGAGGGTGGTTCGAAAACTTATGCGAGTATTGTCGATAATACCTGTAGCCTCGGTTTTTGTCGGGTAGGCGTAAACACGGCACCCCGGAGTCCTCTTGCCGTTTATGCTTTCCACGTTGATAGTAAGCCTTAATGTATAGGATGACGACTCGGAGATATCATCAACCACGCCGATGATTTCAACCTCATCGTCATATACGTTATATAGCTTGAAGGTAAGATCGAAGTAGATAAAGGAAAATAGAAAGGAAAGCAAAAGCACTGCCGAGATTACACGCAACAGTAGTTGCCTTGATTTATCAAATTTAAGAATAAAAGACAAAATGCAGGGCAGAACTGCGGATATAATTAATATAATCCTTAAAAATGTAATGTCAAAGGTAAATAAGAAAAAGCCGCCAAGTCCTATACAAAGTATCAGGGCAAGCGGCCTTTTTTCAAATATGTTCATTTGTAAAACCTAAATTAATCAGTTTTTTCTTCTTTAAAGCGGAGGTCAGAGCCCTTGGGAATAACGAAATTGAAGGCTCCGGGCACAACAGAAAAATCTATATTCTTTTCGTGATAAATCTCGCCGTCAATACAGATAGGCTGGGTTTCTTCAAATTCCATTTTGAAATGCTTGGCCTGTTGATATCGCATTATCCTCTGCGCGCTCTTTTTTTCAAGAAACGTTCCGTCCTTATAAGATCCAACCAGCGTAATAAAGGTCAGTCTTGACACCTTATCAATAGCGCAGATATCAAGAAGACCATCGCTAAGGCTTGCCTTTGGCGCGGATTTAAAGCCTCCTCCGCAGAACTTTCCATTTCCAATAGCCGTAAGTGTAAGCTCCTTCTCAACAACCTCTCCGTCATCGAAAACTAACTTCATTTTAGTACCGAAGTGCTTAAAGAAGAAGCCGACGACAACCCCCATTATATAGGAAAGTCCGGGGGAGATGAACTTGACCTTGCGGAATTTGTCAGCCTCGATAACGACGGAGCAGTCGAAGCCGATATTAACCATATTAACGCAATAATTTTCATTACATTTGATCAGGTCGAAGGAATATACGTCACCGTCGATCTGTGCATCAATCTCGGAAAAGTGCCTTCTGTTCGTAAAATTTCTTACGAAGTCGTTACCCGAGCCGTTTGGAATTACACCAAACTCAATATTTGGATTTCCGGGCGCACTGTTTGCGATCTCATTAATGGTGCCGTCTCCGCCTACACATATAAAGCGTTGGCGTTCATTGGGATATTCCTTAATCATAGATCTGACGTAGGTAATAGCATCCCTTGGGCAGGTTGTATAATAAATATGGTAGCTGAGCTGTCTTTTAAGGCAACCGTCGACGATCTCTTGCTCCATTTTTTTTTGCTGTGGACTTCGTCCCGATTTGGGATTTAGAATAAAGTGGAAGATCATGGAAAATAATTCCTCCATTGACATTTTATTGCAAGCTAATTATAGCAAAATAAGAGCTTTTTGTCAAGTTATATTTACTATTTTTCGCGTTTTAGGGTGTAAAAAGCTGCAATTTATGATTTTTTACGATTTTGACAGTTGGAAATTATGAAATCGTGATAGGCCTTTGCCGCCTGCTCGGTTTTGTTGCTTCCAAAGAAGTAGTACCGTCTGCCTATGAGATCTGAGGGCAGGTAGTCCTGGCGAACGTAATCGTTTTCATAATCGTGTGGGTAAATATATCCCTCAAAATTCGGGCTTTGAAGATGCTTGGGAACGCTCTGACCAAGTCCGTTCGCAATATCTTCGCTCGCAGCGTGATAGGCAAGATAGGAGGTGTTAGACTTCGGAGCCGTGGCGAGAATCGTTACGATATTTGCGAGAGGTATCGCCGCCTCGGGAAGTCCGAGAGCTCTAGCACTTTCGGTGCAGGCGTAGGCAAGCGATGCCGCCTGAGGATAGGCGCAGCCGATATCCTCGCTTGCGATAACCAGAATTCTCCTGCAAGCCGACAACAGATCTCCGGAGGCTAGAATTTTTGCAAGATAAAATATAGCCGCATCCGGGTCGGAGCCCCGAATGGATTTTTGAAGGCAGGAAAGCAGGTCATAGTGAACGTCGCCGTTTCTGTCGAAATGACCTACTACTGACGGAAGCAGTGCGGTGACAGTTTCTCCGGTTATTTTGTTCTCTGAAATGTAGTAGGCGTTTTCAAGAACACCGATGCTCATACGCACGTCGCCTGCGCAGGCCCTTGCAATGGTCAGCATAACAGACTCATCGGCAGTCTTCTCGGTGCCGAAATCCGCATTCAAAATATTAAGAGCGCGGTAAAGCGAGGGAATGCAGTCTTCGGGAGTTACCGATTTGAATTCAAAAACCGACGAACGAGATAGCAGGGCGCTGTAAACGTAGTAATAAGGATTTTCGGTAGTCGACGCAATAAGCGTGATCCGGCCGTTCTCCATAAACTCTAGAAGAGACTGCTGCTGCTTTTTATTAAAATACTGTATTTCGTCAAGATAGAGAAGAGTACCGTTCTCACTGAAAATATTATCCGTCGAGGAGATAACCTCCTTGACGTCCGAAAGCGAGGCGGTAGTAGCATTCAGCTTGTAAAGCTGCATTCCCGATTCGGCGGCAATAATATTTGCAACGGTGGTCTTTCCTGTACCTGGAGGACCGAAAAATATCATATTCGGTATTCTGTTATTATCCGTAAGGCGGCGAAGAATGCCCGCATCTCCGACCAAGTGAGCCTGTCCCGCTATCTCATTAAAGCAAGTCGGTCTCATTCTGTCGGCAAGTGGTTTTTGTGCCATTATAATGAAATTCCTTTCTTAAAAGAAAAGTAAAAATATTAAGATATTGTTGAAGAGGCAATGTTGAATCGTCTTTCGACCTCTTTTTTAAGTTCTCTGTGCTCCTCGAGTGAAAGGGAGGGATCCTCGCTGACAATTGCTTTAGCTGTTGAAAAGGCAGTTCCAAACAGATCGGTATTATCGCACATTGAAGCGAACTTAAAGTCAAATCCTCCACTCTGCCTTAAATTATTGTCCGAAATCTTCGAGAAGAAATCGCCCGGTCCGCGAAGCAGAAGATCTTGTTCAGCTATCTCATATCCATCGTAGGTCGTTCTCATAACCTCAAGGCGGTCCTTGGCCTTCTGTGAGTTGATATCAGAGACAAGCACGCAATAGGATTTTCTCTTACCCCTGCCGACTCTGCCGCGAAGCTGGTGCAGCTGCGACAGACCGAAGCGATCGGCATTCTCAACGATCATAAGCGAGGCGTTTGGAACGTTTACACCGACCTCAATTACGGTGGTAGATACAAGTACCTGAATTTTTCCATCACAGAAGGCGGACATTATCTCGTCCTTTTCGGCAGCCTTCATTCTTCCGTGTAAAACGGCGATTTTAATTGATGGAAGTGCTTTCTTTAATTCCTCGGCGTATTCGACGGCATTCTTTAAATTAAGCAGGTCTTCTCTAAGGACTTCCCCGGTAAGGGGATCGCATATAAAGGCACTCTCGTCCTCGTTTCGTTCAATAGACGGACAAACTATATAGCATTGACCTCCAAGGGCGGTTTGCTTTAATATAAAATCATTAAGCCTATGTCTGTAGCTCTCATTGACTACAAAGGTATCAACACGCTGTCTTCCCTTAGGCATTTCGGTGATCCTTGAAATATCAAGGTCTCCGTACATTG
>SVTZ01000062.1 GCA_015063525.1 Oscillospiraceae bacterium | reverse complement strand
ATAAGCCCACTCTTACCCCCGAAACTTTGGAAGGGTACTATACTTACAAAGCTCCTTTTTTGTGATAAAATGATGGTGAAAGGAGAGGAGAAGGGATAAAGGGAAGAGAAGAGAAAAGAAAATAAAAGAAGAAAAAAGAAGATAACAAATCATTCATTCATACAAGAAGGCCCTTCGGGCATAAACACCAGCAGTGTTGTGTTTTTTGTTTTCTTATTTGTAAATTTTTAAAATACTATTTATTTTTCTCTTTTTATGTGTTATAATATTGTAATCAATTATAATGTGAAAGTATGCCGTTTTGAAGATGCGAGGGCATTTTAGGCGGTTTACATACAAGAGAAAGGTACTTATTATGAGCAAAAACAACAATTCCTGCCCCATCTCCGACAGACTCGGCAAGGTTGGAGGACAGGCAGTGCTTGAGGGCGTTATGATGAAAGCGGGCAGCCGTATGGTTACAACCTGCCGTAAGGACGACGGCTCTCTAGTCGTTACCGACTCCGACTTCGTGTCTGTAAGACAAAAATATAAAATTCTCGACCTTCCCATTATCCGCGGTGTGGTCAGCTTTGCCGAATCGATGATTATGAGCTTCAAGACTCTGGGCGCATCGGCAGACGCACTCGGACTTGAGGAGGAGGAGCCCTCGAAATTTGAAAAATGGCTTTCCGACAAGCTTGGTCTCAAGCTTACCGACGTGATTATGGTGGTGTCGCTAATACTCGGACTCGGCCTTTCGGCACTGCTGTTTATATTCCTGCCCATCTGGCTTACCGCAGGCATCAATGCCCTGCTCGGCTGGGCGTTCTCGGTCTCAATGCCTGCCCTCGTCAGCGCGATACTTGAGGGCGTGGTAAAAATGGCTATATTTGTCGGCTATCTCTCTGCCGTTTCGCTTATGCCCGACATTAAGCGAACCTTTATGTACCACGGCGCGGAGCATAAGTCTATTGCCTGCTTCGAGGCGGGCGATGAGCTGACTCCCGAGAATGCAAGAAAGCACACACGCTTCCACCCAAGATGCGGAACAAGCTTTATGTTCTTTATGATCCTGCTCGGCATTTTTGCGGGTCTGCTTATCAAAACCCTGCTCCCCGGTCTGCACACCATCGGCTACACTGTAATAAGACTGCTTATCCTGCCCCTGCTTATGGGTATCGGCTACGAGTTTATCCGCTTCGCAGGCAAGCACCCAAGTGCCATAACACGCGCGCTTTCCGCGCCCGGACTCTGGGTACAGCGCATCACAACAAAAGAGCCCGACGACTCTATGCTTGAGGTGGCGATAACCTCGCTTAAGTGCGCCCTTCGCGACGATTATCCCGAATTCCGCGAGTTCTACGAGGCAAGGCCTTGGGAGCCTGCTCCGGAAGAAGGCGAGGAAATTCTAAATTCGGAATTTGAAATTCGAAATGAAGAATTTGAGGGCGAGCATTGCTCCACCGCTGAGCATTGTGACGCAGAGACGGCCGGAGCCGAAACGACAAATGACGCTTAATCAGGCAATAAAAATACTCTCCGAGACAGGAATCGAATCTGCCGCCTATGATGCAAGAGAGCTTTTTAAGCTTTACTGCCCCGAGCCGGTGATGATGAACACCTTCTGCGACGATCCACGTTTAATTTTGGCGGTAGAGCGCAGAGCGAAGCGCGAGCCGCTGCAGTATATTATCGGCAGCGTTGGCTTCTACCGCGAGGAGTACAGGGTCACGCCCGACTGCTTGATACCCAGAGCCGACACCGAGACTCTCGTTGACTATGCGGTGAAAAATCTGCCTGAGGGCGCGCACTTTATCGACCTTTGCACCGGCAGCGGCTGCGTTGCCATTTCCACTCTGAAAAACACGAAAAACACCTCGGCTTTAGCCGTTGATATTTCGTCTGCCGCCCTCACTATTGCAAGGGAAAATGCCGAGAGAAACGATGTCAGCGGCCGAATTGAATTCCTGGAGGCCGACGTTTTCGGCGAGGCTGCCTGCGGCGAGGTGTTTGCGGTGCTGTCAAACCCACCCTACGTCAGCGACTCGGCATACGAGGCTCTTGAGGGTGAGATATTCCACGAGCCGAAAATCGCCTTTGTCGGCGGCAGGGACGGTGGTGATTTCTACCGCGCCTTAACACCGAAATATAAAAAGCAGATTAAATCCGACGGCTTTATCGCCTACGAAATAGGCTACGATCAGTCCGAGATGTTAAAAAGTATCGCAAAAGAAAACGGTATGACCTGTGAGATCATAAAGGATCTGTCGGGCAACGACAGAGTTGCGGTTTTAAAAATTCGAAATTAGGAATTCGAAATTCGAAATTAATTCTAGATTCTGCATTTTCCCGCACCCTCCACTCCTCCTTTCGCATATGCTGATTTCGGAGGTATATGCGTATGAAAGAGACAAGGAAGACCGTCGCGCTGATCTACGGCGGGCGTGGATACGAAAGCGAGGTTTCGCTTCGGGGTGCCGGGAATATCCGGCCGATAATTGAGAAAAAATATAACTGCCTGCCCGTCTTTATTGACAAGGAAGGCAGATGGCTTATCGAGGGAAAGGAGCTTTTCCCCACGAATATAAGGGGCAAGGGCGGCTTTTTCTGCCCGAAAAGCGGCGAGTTTTTCGCCGTAGACTGTGCCTTTCCCCTGCTCCACGGAGACTTCGGCGAGGACGGCGTTGTTCAGGGTTCTCTTGAGTGCGCCTCCGTTCCTTACGTAGGCTGTGACGTCAGCGGCGGGGCAGTCTGCCGTGACAAGGCCTTTCTTAAGGCGGCGGCAAAGGAGCTTAACATCCCCACTCTCCCCTACCTGCTTGCCATAAAGGGCGAAGGTGATATAGCAGAGCGCGCCGAGCGTGAGATAGGCTATCCGATGTTCGTAAAGCCGGCAAGGCTCGGCAGCTCCGTCGGTGCTTCTCCCGTAAGAAACGAGAGCGAGCTTTCGGGGGCTCTTGACTTAGCCTTCTCGCTCTGCGACAGGATAATAATCGAGCCGCTTCTTAATTCAAAAAGAGAGCTTGAATGTGGATATTTCGGAGCGTGCGGCTTGGAGATTTTTACAAGCGTCGGCGAGATAATCTGTCAGGGCTTCTACGACTATGAGAGCAAGTATGAGCATCGCGGAGGCGTTCACGTTTCGGCGGTGGCAGAGGTTGACAATCGGGTCAACCGAAAGATCAAGGAATACTCGAAAAGGCTGGTGCGCTTTCTCGGTATACGGTCACTCTCGCGCATTGACTTCTTCCTTTCGGGAGATGAAATATATTTCAACGAGATAAACACCATGCCCGGCTTTACAGGCGGAAGCCTTTACGCTAGGCTGATCTCGGCCGAGGGAATTTCCGAGGATAAGCTCATAGAGCTACTGATTCAAGACGCCATCAGTTGATCGGTGTTTTCGACAGCGGTGTCGGAGGCTTATGCGCCTATCGCGAGCTGCGAAGGCTTATTCCGAGAGAGGACTCGGTCTATCTCGCGGATATAAAAAACGCCCCTTACGGCACGAAAAGCGAGGACGAACTGATTGCTCTTACACGGGCGGATATAAAAAGACTCTCGGCCTTTGGCGCGAGAAAAATACTTATAGCCTGCTGTACCGCGTCAAGCGTGTGGCACAGGCTTGAAAAAGAGGAAAGGGAAATTTCCCTGCCGATAATAACCCCTGCGGCAAGGCTGGCGGCCTCACTCGGTGAGCGTATAGCCGTTATCGCAACCGAGCATACCGCGTCTTCGGGCGCATTTTCTAAGGAGATTTCCAAATTTTCGGACGCTTCGGTTATGGAGTTTGCCGAGCAAGAGCTTGTCAGCCTGGTTGAAAGAGGCAATCGCGACGGCTCTGTCAGCGGTGAGTGCAAGGACACCCTTTCGGCCATAAGCCGAAGAGTGAGAGACGCAGGAGCTGAGGTGCTTATCCTCGGCTGTACCCACTTTTCCCACCTTGAAGGCGAGCTGTCAATGCTGCTTCCCGAGGTGAAAATAGTAAGCCCCGCAAGAGCGGGGGCGATAGAAATGGCAAAAACAATAAATGAAGGCCGACGCGAGAGAGGCCGAGTGATATATACCTAAATTCTTGCTTCGCAAGAGCGATATTTGCCTTGCGGCAAGTGATATTGACACCTCGTGTCAGTGATATTCCCGACAGGTCGGGAGTGATATGCGCCTCCGGCGCGTGAAAAAGGAGGAAAAATAAAAATGGCTAAATACAGAAGAGGAAGAATAAATGACGCGGTGACCGAGGAGCTTGCGATCGCTCTGCGCGAGGTGCGCGAGCCTAAGGTTATCGATAATTTCGTAAGCATTACCCGCGCAGACGTTGCCCCCGACCTTCGTAATGCGACCGTATATTTCTCCTGCATGGGTGACTCTAAGGAGGCTCTCGAGGGACTTAAGAAATGCACGGGAATGCTCCGCCATCATCTGGCGGTAACACTTAATCTGAGAATTACTCCCGAGCTACGCTTCATAAAGGACGGATCTATCGAGCACGGCGCAAAGATCGCAAAATTCCTCGAGGAGATAAATTCAGCAAAAAAGGACGAAGAAAACGAGTAATTCCCCCATTTCCCCTAAGGGAATCAACTACGGAGAAATAAAAATGAAAAGAATTACGAAGGCGATAATCCCTGCCGCGGGGCTTGGTACGCGAATGCTTCCTATCTCGGCGGCGGTCTGCAAAGAAATGCTGCCCATAGTCGATCTGCCCGCGATATACCATCTCGCACTTGAGGCTGCGGCAAGCGGAATTACCGACATTCTTATCATAACCAACCGAGGCAAGGAGGCTATGGAAAACTTCTTTGACCTCTCACCCGAATATGAGAAAGCTCTCGCGGCCAAGGGAAGGCAGGCGGATATCGATACGCTAAAGCGCATTTCAAGCCTTGCGAATATATATTTCCTTCGCCAGAAAGAGCCTTCCGGTCTCGCCCACGCGGTAGGCAATGCGAGGGGCTTTGTCGGTGATGAGCCCTTCCTCGTGCTTTACGGCGACGACGTGATCTTCTCGAACGTACCCGTTTGCCGACAGATGATCAGCGTTTACGAAAAATATGGCCGTACGGTCGTGGGCGTTAAGCCCGTAAGCCACGACGAGCTGAAAAAATACTCCTCTCTGAAGGTTGAGCCGATTGAGGGTGAGAGCAGCGTTACATACTGCACCGATATGATCGAAAAGCCGAGAGAGGGCGAGGAGTTTTCAAACCTTTCCATTCTCGGCAGGGTGCTTCTGACGCCGGATATTTTCGATGTGATCGACAGCCTTTCCCCGGGTGCCGGCGGTGAATATCAGCTAACCGACGCCATAGCGGAGATCGCAAGGCGGGAGGGTATATTTGCTCTTGAATTTGAGGGAGAAAGATACGACCTCGGCTCGAAGATCGGCTTACTTAAGGCAAATATCGTAAGGGGACTTTCGCACCCAGAAACGAAGGACGAGCTTCGTGCGTTTTTGAGGGAAATTTCGAAGGATATTAAGTAAGATTAACAAAATTCAGCATTTAAAACCTCAAAAAAGGAGGCTTTGGACTTTGGAAATAAGACGCGCACATCCCGACGACGCCACCGCAATCGCCGAGATGGAGGAGAGGATCTTTAACGACCCCTGGACGAAAAAGGACATTTTTTCCTATATCTGTCAGGATACGGGAATGTGCTTTACCGCCCTTGACGAGAGTGGCGTAGTCGGATATATTATCGGCAGGAAAATTCCGCCCGAGGGCGAGATATACCGCATTGCCGTCCGCGAGGACAAGCGCCGGCGCGGCATTGGCTACCGCCTGCTTTCATACGCGCTGAAAACCGAGTCGGGCTCGGGGGTTGAGACGGTGTTCCTAGAGGTAAGGGCGAAGAACCTTTCCGCAAGAGCGCTATATAAGTCCTACGGCTTTAAAGAGGTTAGTGTAAGAAGAAACTATTACCAGAACCCCGCTGATGACGCAATAATTATGATTAACAACTAACCCAAATCCTGCATTCTCACGGAGTATACTATGATTATTTTAGCTTTTGAAAGCTCCTGCGACGAGACCTCCGCTTCGGTGGTCCTGGCAAACGAAGGAAGCTTCACGGTAAAATCGAATATAATCGCCTCGCAGATCGAGACCCACCGTCTTTACGGCGGAGTCGTTCCCGAGATCGCCAGCCGCGCACACACCGAGGCTATCTCGCGCATTACATACGAGGCTCTTGCGGTTGCGGGAATCTCTCTTTCCGACGTTGAGCTTATTGCGGTGACGGCAAATCCGGGACTTATCGGCGCGCTGCTTGTAGGTGTTACTTTTGCCAAGGCTCTGGCAAGCGCTAACAATATTCCCCTCGTGGCGGTGGATCACATAAAGGGACACATAGCCTCCTGCTACCTCGACGAGTCGGGCGAGAGACCTACTCCTCCCTTTATCGGATTTGCCGCGTCGGGAGGTCACACCGCCATCTACAAGGTGGACGGCTACACCGACCTTTGCCTTATCGGCACGACGAGAGACGACGCCATCGGTGAGTCCTTTGACAAGATCGGCCGCATTATCGGCATACCCTACCCTGCGGGACGCGGATTTGACGAGCTTTCCCGCGAGGGCTTTATCAAGGCGACGGGCGACGAGGTGAATTTCTACGAAAAATACAAGAAAAGCGCCGCATACAAGGACAAGGAAATGACTCTGCCCTCACCCGCGCTATCCGACGACTCGCTTGACTTTTCCTTCTCAGGGCTTAAGACCGCGGCAATTAACCTGCTTCACCGCTTTGAGCAATCCGGACGGGAGATCGACCGCGCCCTCTTTGCCGCAAGATACACCTATGAGGCGGTTGAGGCGGTGGCTAAGAAGCTGTCGCTCGCCCTCGACCGTTATCCAGGACACGACCTCTGCATTGCGGGAGGCGTTGCGGCAAACTCACATCTCAGAAAAAGGCTCGCCGCGGTTGCGAAGGCTCACGGAGTAAAGCTCTTTATCCCCTCGCTCTCTCTTTGCGGTGATAACGGTGCGATGATCGCCGCCGCCGGATACTACGAATACAAAAACGGCAACAGAGCCGACTCCTCGCTTAATGCAAGCGCGCAGGACAGTATAACGTCAATCTGAAAGGACGAAAAAGCTATGGAAAGCATTGATAAGATACAGGGAACCTTCGAAAAAAAGCATCAGGACACCGCAAAGCCTACCGTCTCTGATGCTGTTATAAAAAGACTTCCCAGATACCACAGATACCTTGGCGATCTTCTAAGTGACGGCAGACTCCGTATCTCCTCAGCCGAGCTTTCAAAGATAATGAACGTTACCGCCTCTCAGATAAGGCAGGATCTTAACTGCTTTGGCGGCTTCGGTCAGCAGGGCTACGGCTACAACATCAAATACCTTCACAGCAAGATCAGCGAGCTTCTCGGCGTAACCCAGGGCTACACCGCGGTTATCGCAGGCGCAGGAAATCTCGGCCGCGCTCTTGCGGCCACGAGAATGTTCGGCAGAAGGGGCGTTACAAGGCTTGCGCTCTTCGATATCGACGAAAAGCTAGTGGGAAGTGAAATCTACGGCATCAAGGTCTATCACATAGACGAGCTTTACGACTTTTGCCAGCAGAACAACGTCTCAATCGGTGTGCTTACCGTTCCCAAGGAGGCGTCCTACAAGGTGGCTATGACGATGGCGCGCGCAGGCGTCAAGGGTATCTGGAATTTCGCAAGCACCGAGCTTGAGCTTGATCACGACGGCGTTATCGTGGAGAATATCCACCTTGGCGACTCGCTGATGAAGCTCTGCTACGAAATAAAGAGCAGAGACGAGGAGGGTGACAATGGCGAAGATTGATTACAAAGTAACGCTTCGCGGTCTTTCGGCAAACCCAGCCTTTACCGAGGCATCGGGCGAGGAGCTTCGCACCCTGCTTGCGCTTATGGAGATGGACGGAAATGCTGAGAGCGAGGCGGCTCTTGCAAAGGCTGCGGGAATTTCGCTTCCCAGGTGCAAGTCCGCCCTTGCCTTCTGGACCGAGGCGGGCGTTATCCGCGAGGACGGCGGCGAGCCCACGGTGATCGAGGAGTTTGAGGAGAGGTTGATGCGCGGAGAGATCGACGAGACCCCCGCCGTCGAGGTTGCGGAGAATATCCGCAACGAAAGTCTTGCCTCTATGATCGACGAGTGCGCGATGCTTTTGGGGCAGGCCTGCCTCTCTAACGGCGACGTGAAAAATCTCACCGCCCTTAACTCCCAATACGGCCTTTCCCCCGAGTTCATCGTAACCCTTGCCGCCCATCTTGCCGCAAAGGGGGGCCTTACCGTAAGGAAGCTTTGCAACAGAGCCATACGCCTTGCCGACCAGGGCTGTGACGGCGTTGAGGCGCTGGAAGAGTACATAAAGAACGCCGAAGCTGGCGCCAGCGCAGAGTGGGAATACCGTAGGGTGCTCGGCATCTACGGCAGAAATCTCTCCAAAAGCGAGAAGGAATATTTCAAAAAATGGTCGGAGGAGTACGGCTATTCCGCGGCAATTATAAGCGAGGCATACGATATCGCGATAAGCAAGGGCGATTCAAGACACTATATACAATATATGGATACTATCCTTACCGATTGGCACGAAAACAATTGCAAAACGGTAAGCGAATGTAAAGCAAGATCCGAGGCAAAGAGAGCAGAATTGGCTGCTGAGCATACAAAAAAGACCGCTTCGACAAAGCAGTCAAAATCCAAGCCCGAAACACCGAGATACGGCAATTTTGATATTGACGAGGCGTTTGCAAAGGCTCTCGAGCGAAGCTACGGCACAGAGGATCGAACCGATTAAGAAAGGACTGAGAAATATGTCTAATTACGATATTTTCGCCAAGGCAAAGGCAGAAATCGATGCAAGAAGGAGCGCGGCGCGCGCCGAGGCTGAGGGCAGATGCGAAATAGTGCGCTCGGAGTCCGAGGAGATCGCGAAGATCGACGCCGAGCTTTCGGGCACGGGTATGCTTATCTTCAAAACAGCCTGCCTCGGAGGTGACATCACACCCATTAAAGAGCGAAACAAGGCTCTTCAGGCAAAGAGACGGGAGCTTATCGTAGGTCTTGGCTATCCCGAGGACTACACCGACGTCCATTACACCTGTGAGGAGTGCTCGGACACCGGATTTATTGACGGGACGAAGGTCTGCGGCTGTCTAAAGGAGCTTATTATCAAGGAGAGAATTGCCTCCTCCGCAATGGGAAGGCTTATTGAAAGGCAGTCCTTTGACAACTTTGACCTTGAGAGATACTGCAAGTCTCCAAAGGGCGTATGCTTTTTTTCTCTGCTCTTTTTCTCTTGAGAACGGCAGGATTCTATCCTTAT
>SVTZ01000061.1 GCA_015063525.1 Oscillospiraceae bacterium | reverse complement strand
GTAACGCTGAACATACCCATAGTTGAGCTTTCAAGTGCGGGTATCTGAAGTCCCGACTGCACCATCAGAGTGAACAGACCGAGAGTTTTCAGCGTTACGGTCTTACCTCCGGTGTTAGGGCCAGTGATAATCAAGGTATTAAAGCCGTCTCCGATGCTGACGTCGATGGGAACGACCTTAGCTCTTTCAATAAGAGGATGTCTTGCCCTCTTAAGCTCAATTCTTCTCTCGTCAACGATCTTCGGCATCTCGGCCCTCATCTGTATCGCGAGAGTTGCGCAAGCAAAGTAAAAGGCAAGGTCGGTTATATTGTGATAATTGAGCGAAATCACTGTGCAAGCGTCACCGCACTCCGAAGAAAGAGCCGAGAGAATACGCTCAATCTCCCTTTCCTCCTCGGCGGCAAGCGTTTTCAGCTCATTGTTAGCCTCAACAACGCTGATAGGCTCTACAAAGAGCGTAGCACCCGAGGCAGAGGTATCGTGAACGAGGCCCTTGATCTCGTTGCGGTATTCCGCCTTGACAGGAACAACGTATCTGCCGTTTCTCATAGTAACGAGGTTTTCCTGAAGATACTTAAGTCTGACACCGCCCACGTAGCTTTGAAGGGTGTCCTTTATTTTATTATTTGCCTGACGTATCTTCCGCCTTATATCGGCAAGCGCGGGGCTCGCCTCGTCTGCGATCATATCCTCGGAAAGGATAGACCTGCTTATCTTATTCTCAAGCTCGCGATTGGGCATAAGCCTTGCGAAGATCTCGTCAAGGCAGGTCTCAAAGGTTCTGTCAACGCTTGAATAATCAAGCACCGCCCTTGCAGAGCGAAGGAGTGATGCAATTTCAAGCAGCTCAATCGGGGAGAGGATCGCGCCCTTGTAGGCACGCTCTGCCGCCGAGACAACTCTCTCCTGCGCCGAGAAGGCAGGATAACCCTTTGTGTTTATCAACCTTTTGGCGTCGTCGGTCCTTCTCTGCCTTACCGAAACCGTGTCGAAATCGTCGGCAGGAGATAGAGAGGCAGCCCTTGCCTTTGCGCCTTCCGTAGAGGCGCAGTCAACGAGCATTTTTATTATTTTGTCATATTCCAAAGTGGAAAGTGTTTTTGCCGTAAATAACATTTTAAGCTCCCAAATTTTCAGCGCAATACGCTTTTATAAAAATCAAGAGATTTAAAGGAATGACCGAGCTGATTAAGAATATACTCCTCGGCCGCCCTTGAAAACAGACGCATATCCGCCTCCGAGATGTTGAAGGAAAATATCCTCTCGATGGGCGAATATATGCAGTAGCCGAGAGCAGTTTTCGCTCCCTCGGACAGAATACAAAGAATATGTGTTTCGTGAGGGTCGGCGTGCTCTATTCTGCCCATTTCTCGCCTCTCGTGACAGGTGCGGCACTCAATAATACCACCCATAATGTCGAAGAAAAAGTCTCCGCTACGCTCGTCACACTGATGGCAGGTTAGAACGCCCGGCATAAAGCCGAGTATGGAAACCGCGCGGATCTCAAAGGCCGCCTTTATCTTCTCAACCGAATGGAGGCCCTTTGAAATGGCGTAAAGCGAGTTAAGCGAAAGCCTTAAGAGATCCTTCTCTGCCTCGGCAACCGTAACGTCGGAGAGCACCTCGCAGATATAATTTGCAAGCGCAAGTCCCTCGATAGACTGCCTTATATCAAAGAAGTTCTCAAGAAGCTCTGCCTCCTTGATCCAGAACTTGTCCCCCTGCTTATAGAGGACGTAGCGTCCGTAGCAAAATTGCATCGTTGCGGCAAGCTTTCGACTTTTCAGCGACCTCGCGCCCCTTGCAAGTGCCGTCATCGCCCCGTTTTCCTCGGTAAAGATGGTAACGAGCCTATCGGTCTCCTTGATATCCACGGTGCGGATAATAAGTCCGCGTACCTCGGTGGTCATTATTCCTCTTCCTTAAATCCGAAATCGGAGATGTTGAAATTAGAGTCACGCCAATTTTCCTTAACCCTTACGTACAGATCAAGGAATACCTTGGAGTCCAGCATCTTCTCAATATCCTGACGGGCGTAAGAGCCGATCTTCTTAATAAGCGAGCCGCCCTTACCGATGATAATTCCCTTGTGAGATGCCTTCTCGCAATATATCTCAGCGCGGATGGAGACGAGACGTCCCTCCTCCTTCCATTCCTCGATAGTTACTGCGGTGCCGTGAGGAATTTCCTCCTCCAGCATACGAAGCAGCTTTTCGCGGATTATTTCTGCTGCGACCTGTCTTTCCGGCTGATCGGTAACGATATCGTCCGGGAAGAACCACTCGCTCTCGCGAAGGAATTTCTCGCACTCGGAAAGCACGATATCAACACCCTTTCCGTTCTTTGCCGCGATCGGAACGACCGCCTCAAAATCAAAGGCCTCGGCATAAGCCGCTATGGTCTTTGCAATATTCTCGGGACGAACGGTGTCGATTTTATTAATAACCAAGATAGCGCGGATACCATCAGACTTAAAGCGCTCAATCATTCTTGCTTCGATATCGCCGACAGCCTCTCTTGCCTCAACGACAAGAATGGCGGTATCAACGCCGGCTATAGTCTGTGACGTAGTCTTTACCATATAGTCGCCAAGCTTGGTTCTCGGCTTATGAATACCAGGAGTGTCAAGGAAAACAAACTGATTTTCACCGACTGTATGTATGCCGGTGATACGGTTTCTTGTGGTCTGAGGCTTTTTGGAAACAATTGCCACCTTCTCACCAAGAATGGAGTTGAGAAGCGTGGATTTACCTACATTGGGTCTGCCTATTATTGCAATAAACGCTGTCTTTTTCATTTTATATTTCCTGTTCTTAAATTTCTATTGTCTCGATTATATCTCTCTGTGCAAGGCACTGTGCCTCATCATCATCCTCGCTTCTCTCGTGGTCGTAGCCGAGAAGATGAAGGGTGGAATGAATGGCAAGGAATGCTACCTCGCGGTGGAAGGAGTTGCCTATCTCCTTTGCCTGCTCTGCAGCACGCTCAAGAGAGATAACGATATCGCCGAGAGATAGGCTGCCGTCAGGATTTACGGGCGGCTCGGCCTCCTCGTCAAGATCGTACATCGGGAAGGAGAGAACATCTGTGGCACTATCCTTTTGTCTGAACTGACCGTTAAGCTTCTTAATATACTCGTTGTCACAGAAGGTTACCGACACCTCTGCACCAAAGGGAAAGTCCTCGTAAGCAAGTGTTGCGCTTATAGCGCGTCTTACTGCGTATTTCAGCGAGTAGTCACACTCGGGAAAATCGCCGGTTGCCGAAAAGCTTATGAAAAGTCTGTTATCAAACATTTGTTTTCTCCTTTATTGCTTCTTTTTATCGTCTTTATTTTTTTGATTTCGCTCGTAATTCTCGTAAGCGCTAATTATTTTTTTAACTAAATGATGCCTTACCACATCGCGCTCTGAGAACTCAAAGATGCCAATGCCCTCGATGTTGCCGAGAATTTTTGCGGCAATGCCCAGACCGCTTTTCTTACCCATAGGAAGATCTGTCTGGGAGAGGTCGCCCGTAACCACCGCCTTAGTGTTATAACCGATACGCGTTAAGAACATCTTCATCTGCTCGGGGGTAGTGTTCTGCGCCTCATCAAGAATGATGAAGGAGTCGTCCAGAGTTCTACCTCGCATATATGCAAGCGGAGCTATCTCTATCGTGCCCCTTTCCATATGTCTTTGATAATTCTCTGCTCCGAGCATCTCAAAGAGCGCATCGTAAAGAGGACGGAGATAAGGGTCGATTTTACTCTGAAGATCTCCGGGAAGGAAGCCGAGATGCTCTCCCGCCTCAACCGCAGGGCGTGTTAAAATGATTCTGCTGACACTCTTATTTCGAAGTGCCTCCACCGCCATAGCAACTGCAAGAAATGTCTTTCCGGTTCCCGCAGGACCAAGACCGAGGATTATGGTATTTTTCTTTATTGTTTCAACGTATTTTTTCTGGCCGATAGTCTTTGCCTTAATGGTCTTTCCGCGGTTGGTAACGCAGATAACGTCACGTCCGAGGCTCTCGGGACTCTCGTCGCAGTTGTCATTCACAAGAGCAATAACATACTCCACACTCTGCTCGCTGACCGTCTCGCCTGCGCCACTCATATGCTTAAGATATTCGAGAGTTCTCGCCGCCTTATCCGCATTGTCAGGCTCACCGCTGACGACTATGGCATCGCCGTCGTCGGTTTTCGTATTTCTGTTTGAAATACGCACGTCAAAGGCACGCTCAATTTTTCTTACGTTCACATCAAATGATCCGAAGATAGCCGAGGTGGCCTCGCTCGAATTCGTCATTACGATTTTTTCTGTCACAGGCATAATCCTTTCAAATTGTTATTCAAGGTCAAATGCAGAGTTTTTACCGACTGAGGCAAGATATGTTATCTCCGATGTAATAGTATATCCATCTCCCTCAAAGTCGCCGTAGGTCCTGAGCCGCAGCAGATCCGAGCACGAAAGCAAATCAAGCGTGCTGACGCTCAATCTGTCGGAGGCTATGCGGACAAGCTCCTCGTCGGTATATTCAGCCTTCTCCACCGTGTATTCGGGTATATATTCAAGCGTGATTGAGAAAGGTAATCTGCATCTGCCAAAAAGCGAATATGTTATCTCATTTTCTATTATATCATATTTGTTTGTCAAATTTCCATATGATTTGAAAATATTTAAAGAAATTTTGAATAAATTTATTGTACAAGAGTAAAGGCGTCTTCCCGAAAGAGTTCTCTTTTCATAACTACGGCCGACTGAAACCGACACACTTTCACTTATTCTGCCAAGCACCTCACCCTCGGCAGCGCAAAAACCACCTCCTGACTCAGAAGGCATAGCGCCGAGAATAAGTATATCGCCCTTCTTAACCGCGTCACCTGCCCGAACCATAGCAATTCCCTTTTTAACGGTTATTTCTTCAATAACGCAATCGGCCGAAGCAACAATATTTGAATAGAGAACATTCTCCTTCTCCTCCTCTTTTTCGGCGTCCTTCTCGATCACGCTGACATAGGCGACGGTACCGCGCCTATTTACATTTATCCAGGATATTCCGTCGTTTGTCGAAAGAAATTTTGCCTCAATGACTCCTAGATCTCTCGAAATCCAAAAATCACCGACGGAAAATCCACATTCGGAAAGGGCGCAAACTATCTCGCTGTCAGGTATTTTTTCATTTCCCTCGACTCGCACGTCCCACACGAGGCTTGACAAAACTGCAGTCAAAACAAGGCATAAAGCCAGCGTGGCAATCAACGCGCCCTTGCCCTCGCAAAGCTTCCACATTCCGTAAAGTCCAAGCGGTTTTGAGTACTCAAAATCAATTCTGCCCGAAAATAAATCCTGTACTTTTGAGAAATCTCTTTCCCGAATACTGAGAGTACCGTCCGGATTTATTCTTGAAGGAATAGCGGCGCGGAGCAATATTGAGGTTACAAGACTAAGATCCTCGGGACTTACCGTAAGCCTTCTGTAACCAAAGATCAGATAATCAATTCTTGCCATAGCTAAATACTATCTCCTCCACTCTTCCGACTATCTCTACCGAGTTATTTTCATACACGTTAATAAAAAGCCGCTTTCCGTTTACCAATATCCTGCCCCCATGGCTCATAAGACGTATATAGTCATCCGAGAAATCGCTGATACCGATAATACCCGAAAGAAAAAGAGAAAGGCCTCTTGTGCTTCTGTTAGCCTCAAGGTGAAACGGGGTTAATCCCGACGGAGCGCCCACGTTTTTCTTTGTTTGCCCGTTTTTATCTGTCATTATTGCTTATTTCCCTTCATAAATTTACTTTGACCCACAAATTAAATTCTTAAATGTAGTTATAATAATTGTATGTCGCGAGGCCTGAAAAATGACGGTAATGACTCATAGCGAAAGAAAAAGGCGCATTTTAAATAATGCGCTTCCTATAATATGCGTTTTATTAACGATTCTGATGCTTCTTTTTGGGGAAGATATGAAGGCCGGCTTTATCGGCGGCGCAAGGCTAGCGCTGCTTAAAATACTGCCTACTCTGTTCCCGTTCTTCATTCTTGCTGATTTATGGTCAACGGTTTTTGAGCCCTCTTCATCATCGAAGGAGCTTCATTTTTTCGAAAAACCTTTCGGTGTAAGCAAGGGAGCACTATCTGCCTTTCTTATTGGTATGGTATGCGGTTTCCCTCTTGGCGTAAGAAGCGCCGTAAAGCAATACGAATACGAAGGGATAGGCCAAAAAGAACTTGAATGGCTTTGTCCGCTTGTAAACAACCCGTCGGCCGCCTTCGTGATTTCAGGTATCGGTGCCGGTCTCTACGGCAGCATTTCCGTGGGAGTTTATCTTTATCTGTCGGTTATTTTCTCCGCTGTTTTGATTGGTATTTTTTCCAGACCAAGCCTTAAAATATCAGAGAAAACGCATGTTATTACAAGGCAGAGCTTCAACCTTACAAGCTCTATCCGATCGGCAGGAATGTCTTCGCTGGCGATTCTGTCCTATATCGTTTTTTTCTCCGCGCTGATCGGACTTCTGCGCTCGTTTATAAAAAACGAGCTTCTTCTTACCGTCATCTCCTGCTTTCTTGAGATCAGCTCAGCATGCAGTATGACGGCATTTCAGTTTGGAGGTACTGAGCCATTATCGCTTGCGGTGTGCGCCTTTGCTCTGGGCTTTTCGGGCTTCTCGGTCCATCTTCAGGCATTTTCATTTATGCCTAGCTCCCTTTCAAAGAAACGCTATCTGTTTACTAAGCTTTTAATTGGAATTTTATCCACTTTGATTGCCTTTTCCTTTTCATTTATAGTTATATAAATAAAGACGGTTGCATTATTGCGCTTAGTTAATAATCCGTTAGGATAAGCGTCAATATGCAACCGTCTCTGTTTAGCAAATTTCTATTAAAGTACCTGCGTTTATTTCAAGCGTCGTTCCATTATAAAAATATATCGGACCGCAAACTATGATCCTATCGCCCTCCTTTGGCTTATTCTTCATCGCGGAATATCGGTTCCCTGCCAGGTCGTAAAGACCGTATACATAGATCTGATTACCATACTCATCAGACAGGTAAAGATTTCCGTAGGAATTCGGTGTGCTGACTATTGTTCCCTGAACGTAATAGTTCTTCCTTGTCTGCTCTCCTGCTGAAAGGTCTCTTCCAATTTGAAGTGCTTCTGAAACCGAAATAACGTCATAGTTTTCTACCTTAAGCTCAAACCTTCCGGCTTTTATCTCCTCTGCCAGAAGATCTCTTGCATATACTCCATCGTCATAATACTCAACCACGGTCAGACCGTTCGGGGCGTAAAACGCAGTATAGGTATCAACTACGATATAATAGGTCTTATTATAAGAAATGCTGTCTCTTATACTCTCACCGTAAGCGCTGCAGGTAACGTGGTAGGAAGTGTTAGAGGTTTCAAGGAATTTATTAATTAAATTTCTTCCCGAAACTGAACAAAGAGTCAGTCGGTTATTAAAGGGGAAGATCGAAAGCACGTCAGCGTAGGTAGCCAGTCCGGGGGCAAGATCGTAGGGTGATCTGGGTTTGATAAATCCGCCGCCGAGAACAATATCGTATTCATCTCCCCATCTCTCAAGTCCCACCTCAAGATAAAGCTCGGACACTATATCGGATAGAGTGGACGAGGACTGCACCTGTGTAACTCTGCCAAGCTCCTCATAGGCCTTTTCGATCACGTTTGAATACTTTTCTTCAAGAGCCTCGGTCTCGGGATCGTCAGCAAGACTTGAATATTTGGAATTGCTGATAACCTTAGCCTCTGAAACTTTGATGTTGTCGTTTGCAGTATTAACGGTAAGCTCAATATGGGAAATAGCGTCGTTCTCTCCGCCGCCCTGAATGTGATATATGCCGAAGGAATCGGTTCTGCAATAGGCACTGTGCGTATGGGCCTCAAACACCACGTCCACAATACCGTAAGGCGCCTCGGAGTATCCCTCATGCACAGAATAAACTATAAGATCAGCGCCTTGCTGACGAAGTCTCTTGGCCTCGTCTTCCACCAATTTAGTAAGCTCGCTTCCTACCTTGAAGGTAACGTTTTCCACCATATCCGATGAAATCGAGCTGTAGCAATCGCCGATTGCACCGATAATACCGATCTGAATACCGCCGCGCTCGATCATAATCGAGGGAGTGCAATAATCGGCAAGCTTTCCGGTGTTTATGTCGTAAATATTAATCGCGAGGAAAGGAAATTCAGCTATTTCAAGATTGTTTCTGATAGCCTCCTCGCCCCAGTCAAATTCGTGGTTGCCAAGAGTCATAGAGACGAAATCCATCTCATTCATCCATTCTGTAATAATAAATCCGTTCGTCAGATTAGACTCAGCAGCTCCCTGCCACATATCGCCTGAGGAAAGAAGCACGACGTGATCGTCGCTCTCCTTAGCATTGTCGAAGAATGTAGCAAGCTCGTCAACACCAGGCTGGGAATCGGTGTCGCAGAATTTGCCGTGAAGATCGTTTACCGCGTAAAAATCGACTACGACAACTACAATAACGTTGCATTTATCGCAATAATCGTTATTATCAGTGTCAATATGTATTCCGTCTTCGCAGTTATATTCGGGTCCTCCGTCACCGTTTCCACCATTTCCGTTCTCGGTGCCGTCTGAAATATCGGAATTACCGTCGTCCGTATTTTCGCCGCCGTTCCCGTTAACACCGCTGCCGTTACCTATTCCGCCAAGAAGCTCGCAGGAAGAAAATGACAAAGCAGAAAGGACAAGCATACAAATTAACAAAACCAAAGCTATTATCTTTTTCATTTAATTTTCCTCTTAATTTATATTACGCTTCATTATATCATATTTTTATACGATTGTCAATGAAGTGGAATTAATATTTTGAATAACAAAAAAATGACAAGGCAGCTCGCAAAAATGCAAACTGCCTTGTTTTTTTATTGAATATTACTTAGAAAGTCTCTCTTCGAGAGCAGCAAGCTCATCGTAAAGCTCTGCGGGAACTCTGTCGCCTACCTGAGCGTAGAACTCACGGATAGCCTTGCAATCCTCAAGCCAAAGCTCCTTGTCAACCGAGAGAAGCTCCTTAATGGTATCAACACCTATGTCAAGACCCTCGATATTGATGTCCTCAGCATTGGGAACATAGCCGATGGGTGTCTCAACAGCCGAAACCTTACCCTCGCAGCGAGCAAGGATCCACATAAGTACTCTCATATTATCGCCGAAGCCGGGCCAGATGAAATGACCCTCGTCATCGGTTCTGAACCAGTTGACGTGGAAGATCTTGGGAGCATGCTTGATGGTCTTGCCCATATTAAGCCAGTGTGCCCAATAGTCGCCCATATCGTAGCCTACGAAGGGACGCATAGCCATAGGATCGCGGCGAACAACGCCAACTGCGCCTGCTGCCGCAGCGGTGGTCTCGGAAGCCATAATCGAGCCAACGAAGGTACCGTGCTGCCAGGATGTGGACTGGTAAACGAGGGGCGCGGTCTTTGCGCGGCGGCCGCCGAATACGATAGCAGAAATCGGAACGCCTGCGGGATCGTTGAACTTATCGGAGA
>SVTZ01000060.1 GCA_015063525.1 Oscillospiraceae bacterium | reverse complement strand
CCTTGACGAGCCGACCACGGGTCTGCATACCGAGGACGTCGCGAAGCTTATCGGAATTCTCCAGAGGCTTACCGACGGAGGTAACACGGTCGTTGTTATCGAGCATAATCTCGACCTCATCAAGACCGCAGACTATATCATTGACTTAGGTCCCGAGGGCGGCGACGGCGGCGGAACGATAGTGGCAACCGGAACACCCGAGCAGGTTGCCGAGTGCGAAAATTCCCACACCGGCGCGTTTCTTAGGGAAAAATTAGCCTTCCCTATTGGGGAAGGGGGACCGCTTGAGGTGGATGAGGTTTGATATGCATTACGGAGCAATTAAAAAATGTGACATAGCCAACGGAGAGGGCATTCGCGTAAGCCTTTTCGTCAGCGGATGCCGCAACAGATGTAAGGGCTGTTTTCAGCCCGAGACATGGGATTTTAATTACGGAAATGAGTTTACCGCCGAGAGCGCAAAGGAGATATTTTCTGCCCTTGACAACTCCTCGGTCAGAGGGTTGACAATACTCGGCGGCGAGCCTATGGAGCCTGAGAATCAAAGAGACCTTTTGCCCTTTTTGCTCGAAGTTAAGTGCCGCTTTCCCGAAAAAACGGTCTGGCTTTATACGGGAAGCACATACGAGGAGCTGATGAGCGAGCATCGGACTCATACGGAAAATACTCCTGAAATTCTCTCTCTTGTAGACATTCTCGTGGACGGCAGATTTATCGAGGAGGAAAAGAGCCTTGGCCTACGCTTCCGCGGTTCAAAAAATCAGCGGATAATCGATATGGCAAAGACGAGAGAGCAGGGCAAAATAGTTATTTGGGAAGGCACGAGAGAGGATAGAAATTATGAAAGTCAGAATTAAAAAAACAGATGAAAAAGCAATAATTCCCACCTACGGTACAGAGTATTCCGCGGGTGCAGACCTTTACGCACTGCTTGACGCGCCGATTGAGATAAAGCCGCACGAGACCGTTTTCGTACATACGGGAATATCGGTAGAGATCCCCGAGGGATATTGCGGACTTGTTTTCGCACGCTCAAGTATGGGCGCGAAGCGCGGACTTGCTCCCGCAAATAAGGTTGGCGTTATTGATGCAGATTATCGCGGCGAAATTATGGTAACTCTCCACAATCATTCTGAAAAGACCGCCACAGTCGATCCCGCCGAGCGTATCGCCCAGCTTGCCATATTGCCTTTCCTGAAGGCAGACTTTGAAGAGGCGGAGGAGCTTTCGGATACCACTCGAGGAGCTGGCGGCTTCGGCTCAACCGGAGCTAAATGAAATGAAAAGGCACGCCGCAGGCGTGCCTTTTCATATTAAAAGTATTCCTTGGTAAAGTAGATATCCTTCTTAGGGATTTTAAACTCCTTGCCGTTTAGGTAATCAAGGCAGGTTGGCTCGGTTGTATCAAAGCTGAAACGAAGCCGATAAGAATAGAGCGCTTGGTATTTATAACCCTTGGCTCGATCATTCTTATTAATGCCGTACTTGCCGTCGCCGATAAGCGGATTGCCGATATGCGCCATATGTGCGCGTATCTGGTGGGTACGTCCGGTCAGAAGCTCGACCTCTATGAGAGCCGAGTCGTTTCTTTTAGCCACAACCTTATATTTTGTGATGATCTCCTTCGCGCCGCGAGGGGGATTTTTTTCATAAACGCGAACCATATTCTGCTTATCGTCCTTAAGAAGATATCCCTTTATAGTCGCGCTCTCGGGCTTCGGTATACCGTGGACCGCCGCCAGATAGAACTTATCGATCTCTCTGTACTTTATCTTCTCGTTCATCACTCGAAGCGCCTCGGCGTTCTTCGCCGCGATAACGATACCGCCGGTGTTGCGGTCAATTCGGTTGCATAGGGCAGGGGCAAAGCTCTGCTCCTCCTCGGGGCGATACTCGCCCTTTTGATAGAGATATGCCTGAATGTGAGTTATAAGCGTGTTCGTTGAGCCGTCCTCGTCCTCGTGGACCGAAACGCCCGGCCGCTTATTGAGAAGCATAATATTCTCGTCCTCATAGATTATATCAAGCTTTACGCTGATATTTTCAAAGGACCTCTCGTCGGCTTTTTTCTCGAAGAATTCCTCGGCGAGGAAGCACTGAATAGTGTCGCCCTCAGAGAGAATGGTGTTATTCTCAGCGCGCTTGCGGTTGACCTTGATCTTCTTAAGCCTTATGGATTTATAAAGCAGGCTTGTAGGCAAATCAAGCGTCTTGGTAATAAACTTGTCAAGTCTCTGTCCCGCGTCATTTTTGCCAATCTTCAGCTCACGCATTCACAGTGCCTCCTTTCTGAATTTAAAGCAAGCCTTCCCTATTGGGGAAGGGGGACCACCTTCGGTGGTGGATGAGGTGAATTCCGAATTTTCCTTATTTAGTGCCGAAGATTCTATCTCCCGCGTCGCCAAGACCGGGAACAATGTATGCGTGCTCATTGAGCTTCTCGTCAAGAGAAGCGGCGTATATGTCAACGTCGGGGTGGCTTTCCTGAACCTTCTTAACGCCTTCGGGCGCGGCAACGAGACACATAAGCATAATATGCTTAGCACCTTTGTTCTTTACCATAGTGATGGCGTCGCTGGCAGAGCCGCCGGTAGCAAGCATGGGATCAACTATAATAACCGTTCTCTCCTCAAGCTCGGGTGGCATCTTGCAGTAGTATTCTACAGGCTCGTGGGTCTCGGGGTCGCGGTAAAGGCCGATGTGACCGACTCTGGCAACCGGAACAAGACGGAGAAGTCCGTCAACCATACCAAGTCCTGCGCGGAGAATGGGAACTATCGCAAGCTTTTTTCCCGCTATCCTCTTTTGCACGGTCTTGCAAATAGGTGTCTCTATCTCAACGTCCTCGGTGGGGAGATTTCTCGTTATCTCGTAGCCCATAAGCATTGAGATCTCGTCAAGTAGCTGCTTGAACTCGCTTGTGGGAGTGTCCTTCTTGCGCATAATAGTCAGCTTGTGCTGAATAAGGGGATGCTCTATAACCTGAAATTTGCTCATAGTTATATATCCTTTCAAAATAATATCTGATTTATTATACAACACACCCCGTTTTTTTTCAAGTCCCGAGAGTTAAAAATCTCCTCCCTTGCGGAAAAAACGCACCTTGTTATGAAAATATCGTAAAATATTGTTCGATTTTACAAATTTCTCGCCCTATTTTCACTTGAAAAGCTATCTTCTATAAGCTATAATAGAAATGTAATCATAATTTTGGAGGAAATAGTATGAATAATCCTAAGCTGGTAATTCTTGCCGCGGGAATGGGCAGCCGATACGGCGGCCTGAAGCAGATAGATCCTATTGACAAAAACGGACATATAATCATAGATTATTCTATATTCGATGCCATCGAGGCAGGCTTTCGCGATATCGTATTTATTATAAAGAAGGAAATTGAGCGCGACTTCAAGGAGGTAATGGACGCCCACCTTGCGGGCAAGGAGATAAACGTTAGTTACGTTTATCAGGAGCTTGACAAGCTTCCCGAGGGATTTTCCGTTCCCGATGGCAGAAGGAAGCCTTGGGGTACAGCTCACGCTATCGCCTGCTGTGAGGGAGTTATTGACTCTCCCTTTGCGGTTATCAACGCCGACGACTATTACGGCAAGGGCGCGTTTAAGAGTATTTATAATTATTTAAAGAACCTTCCCGAGGACGAAAAGTATCATTTCGCTATGATCGGATACCGCGTGGGAAATACAGTCACCGACAACGGCACCGTCAGCCGCGGAGTATGTAAGGTGGGCGACGGCGGAATGCTGACCGAGGTAACCGAGACCACCGGCATCGGAACGAAGGACGGCATAATTTACTACACCGACGGCGGCCGCGAGGTAGAGCTTGCTCCCGATACCCCCGTATCTATGAACCTCTGGGGCTTTACTCCCGACTTCGTCAGCGAGTGTAAGAGCAGATTTTCCGCCTTCCTTGAACAAAATCTTCCCCTAAATCCCGAAAAGTGCGAGTTTTATATCCCCACCGCCGTCGCCGATCTTATCGCCGAGGGCAGGGCAGACGTCAAGGTTATAGAAAGCACCGACAAATGGTACGGCGTTACATATAAGGAGGATAAGCCCCAGGTGGAGGCTGCCTTCGAGAGGCTTATCAATGAGGGAAAGTATCCTGAAAAGTTTTAAAAAACAAGCTTAATATTCGAAATTATGAAATAAAACAAATAAAGCCTTCCAATGCGGAAGGCTTTATTTTTGAAAAATATTCTTTACTTTAGTAAAAAAATATTGACAAGTTCGTATAAAAGTGATATACTGTAAATAGAAAGGCGGTAATCTTATGTATATTGATTATTCAAAACTGTGGAAGCTGTTAATTGACAAAAATATGACCAAGACGGATCTAATCGAGCTTACCGGCATTAGCTCAAGGGTTTTGGCAAAGCTATCCAAAAATGAAATCGTAACCACCGATACAATAGCAAGGATATGCTCGGCCTTGAATTGCGACATCAGCGATATTATGGAATGTGTGAGCGAAAAAAATCTTTCGTTATACTCGGCTTACAAAAAGCTCGGCGTATTGATAGAGGAGAACGAGCTTTATAAAACGGTTTGCTTTGCCGTTGGCGATCGAAGGTATACGGTTTACGTGTCACGCGCAACAGCTACAAGGGCGACTCACATATATTGCGAAGAGGACGGAGGCATTTATTGGGAACAGTTTTCTTCGATAGGACATATTGCAATTATTCCGATGAAAAGCGTGTTAATAAAACCCAAGCGTAACACAGATGAAACAGTAATAGTGTTGATAAAAGGAAAACCTGCAGTAATTGTTGGTCTTGACGAAAACGGCTTCGTCTCAAGCCGCGGTGTGAGAAAAAACAGCACGGATATCTATGTTATGAGTGAGGCGGCGTTTAAATTATTTGAAATTCAAGGAGAGGGCGAAAGATGATTAAAACCTCAATTAGATTTTTTGACGATATTCCTGTGCGCGCTGTTTGGAATGATGAGGAATCAAAATGGTATTTCGCCGCAGTAGATATTGCACTTGCCCTAACGGATAGTAAAAATCCAAGATCTTATTGGAATGCTTTAAAGAAGAGAAAAAATGAGTTATCGACAATTTGTCGACAACTGAAGCTAACTGCTAAAGACGGCAAAAAGTATTTAACCGATGTAATTGACGAACAGGGGATAAATACTCTCATTGCCGTGATACCCTGCAAAAAAACAGAAATTTTCAAAAAATGGATGTCAAGTATTGGCTCCGGAATAGATGAAAAAAGCAAGGAAAAGGCCTATGACCTCTTTGAAAGCGGCGTTATCGACGGCATAGAGGTTGGTACCGTTAAAGGATTGCAGCAGATTCACGGTTATATTTTCGGAGGACTTTATGACTTTGCAGGAAGGATACGTACCCAAAATATCAGTAAGGGCGGATTTATGTTTGCCGGCGCGATGTTTTTGGATGAAGTCCTTCGTAAAATTGAAGGTATGAGTGAGAATACTTTTGAAAAAATAATTGAAAAGTATGTTGAGATGAATCTCGCTCATCCATTTTTAGAAGGAAACGGAAGGAGTACGCGAATTTGGCTCGACTTAATTTTGAAGAAGAATCTTTTTCTTTGTGTTGATTGGAGCCTAATTGACAAGAAGGACTATTTAAACGCAATGGAAAAAAGTCCTTTTGATTCAAGTATTATAATTAATTTGATAAAGGGCGCGTTGACAGATAAAATCAATGATCGAGAGATATTTATGAAGGGAATTGATTATTCATACTATTACGAAGAAACAGATTAATGCGCTACGCTAAATAAAAAACTCCCATTGGGAGTTTTTTATTTTATCAACCAACAAAAAGCCGTCAAGACAATCAGAAACGCGAAGTTGAACGCAGTGAACTTGACAAGATAGCTGACGGTGTGTTTAGGGTCTTGCTTTGTGTATTCCTTAAAGGTGATAAGGCTGGCAAGAGATGCGATAAGCGTGCCCGCGCCGCCGATGTTTACACCAAGCAGCAGCTCGCGGTAGTTGTCGGTAAACTGAGAGAGGAGAATTGCCGACGGAACGTTTGAGATAACCTGACAGCTCATCGCCGAGAAAACAAGGGTATTAATATTAAGAAGGTAGGAGAAAAAGTCTCTTACCGCATCGATCCTTCCCATATTTCCGGCAAATATGAAGAAGAACACGAAGGTAAAGAGCAGTCCGTAATCCACCTGCAAAAGTGCCTGACGATCAAGAAATAGCAGTGCGAGAGGGATAATAATAAGTCCTATTTGATAGGGCATAAACCGAAATACCATTAGTATCGCCACTGCAAAAAGCGCAAGATAAATAATTACCCTTCCAATAGGGAGACCGGCGGCTTTTTCCTCAATTTCAAGAGGTTCGCTCTTTACGAAAATCAGGCAGCATACGGTTATAAGAATTATTGCCACAAGAAAGGGCGGGAACATTATGGAAATAAACTCGCCGTCGGGAATATTGAATTTAGAGTAAAGATACAAATTTTGCGGATTTCCGAATGGCGTCAGCATTCCGCCGAGATTGGCGGCGATATTCTGCATAATGAAGGCGAATGCCATATATTTTTCCTTCTTCGTCGTGTGCAGAATAAAATAGCCGAGGGGCAGAAATGTCAGCAGTGCCATATCGTTTGCTATCAGCATTGAGCCGATGAAGGTTATGTAAACAAGTGCAAGAATTGCAATCCTTGCGTTCCTGAATTTTCTTACTATTGCCTTAGCAAGGGTGTAGAAAAATCTGATGTTACGCAGAGCGCAAACCACCGCCAAAACACTGAAGAGACAAGCAAGTGTCTTAAAATCAAAGTAGCCTATATACTCCTTGTCCGGAGGAATAATAAAGGAGGTTACAAGCGCCGCAATAATTGCAATGATAAGCACCGTGTTTTCTTTCACAAAATGCTTTACTTGCGCCTTCACGCCCTGCATTTTTATCAACTCGAAGTTCATTTGAGGCAGACCTCGTTATATTTGGTTTTCATATATTTCTTGCTCAAGACGGCGGTCTCGCCGTGCTTTTCAACGTCAAGGAACACCTCTTCGATAAACTGCATTGTTCTTGGATTTCCGTTCACCTTATTACCATGCTTTAACCAATGCTTAAGCGGCAGTTCTCGGCTGTAATTTTTGCCTGCGTAGACCCTCGTTGCCGCAAGCTTATCGCAAACGCACTCGACGGCGTATTGGTAGGGCATAAGAGGTGTGACCGAGCACTCGGGATCGAGCCAATATTCTATATGGTGCTTGTTTCGGCCCTTATGATGAAGCCAGGCTTGGCTAAGTCCGGTCTCACGTCTGCAAACACCGATAGGCGACCTGTCACCCTGATAATATTTCACGCTCTCAAAAAACTCGGTAGGGGAGAATTTTGACATATCGTGTACAAGACCCCTCCATACCAATCCGCATTTTGCGCAGTTAATAAGCACGCGGTGCTTGTGTCTTATTACAAGTGACAAATGACTAAAGAAATTTCTTATCATCTTCCTGCCTCACAAACCTTTTAAGCTTCATACATTTTAATACAAACATTACCCTTTGTCAAGGCGGAATTATTAAAAATTGTTAAAAAAGCTTAAATCACGTAAAAAGTATTGACATTTTTTTTACTTAATGGTAAAATGTATACAAAGTCAAATCGTGACTTAATAACAGTAAAAGGAGAAAAGACATGAAAAAAATCGTATCAACAATTCTCGTATGCGTTCTTCTCGTAAGTACTCTATTCACTCTCGTTTCCTGCGGAAAAACGCTTAGCGGCGAGTATAAAGATGTTCTTACCGGAAATGTAACTTATGAGTTCGGTATGTTTGGAAAGGTTACAAAAACTGTTGATAACATTATCGGCGATGATACTGTTACCGAGGGTAAATATGAATTCAATGATGCAGGTGATCAAATCATCCTGACTTTCAACGATAAATCTGAGACCCATGATTTCTCCAGTGGTGAGGAAGACGGTCAGAAGTACATCAAGCTTGGTATATTCAAGTATGAAAAGGTCGATTGATTATCTTCGGTAATTTAAACATAAAGAGTCGGGAAGCGAAAGCTTCCCACTTTTTTTATTTATTTTTTATAAACTATTGATTTTGCAGAAATAAGGTGCTATAATTATATCTGTATAGATTTATCTGCGCACGTATGTTTTATAATATATAACGCAAGACGTCTTGTTTACCTTAAGCCGCTTATGGGTTTGCGGCGATAAAAGTGACGAATGGAGAGAGTATGAACAAGTTAAACAAAACAAAAAAGCTTGCCGTGGCGATGCTTATCGGATGCATCCTTGTTATGAGCATGGCAATCACGGTCTTTGCCGAGACAGAATCTGCATACGATTCCGTGTGGGAGGATCCGAGCTTTTATTCCTTCCTTGCATTAGTTGCAGGTTTCTTCGGCATAATTGCACTCATAGTTTTTCTTTATTTCAAATTCAACAGTATCAAAAGAGCGAGATTTTGGAAGGAAAGTGAATCAACGACAAAGATATACGAGGACTTGGAGGACGTTAAGTGGTCCGCTCCTGACTCTGTATTTATTGATGATGTCGAGCCTACCGCTGCCATCCTTTCTGAGGTTGAACCCGTAAGACCTATTCGCGGTCTTGACGGCTTTATAATTAGTGAGACTCCTATCGAGCCTACAACGGCAATCAAGATGGGCGCCGACCCTTATGTTGATCAGACTGACGTTGTTAACTCAGTATTTGAGTCCATACCGGCAACGCTCCTTGACGAGACTAATATTATTGATATTCCCGAGGAGAAGGAGTCTGGGCCTGTTCTCGTTGAGAGTAGGGAACCCTTTGCTTTCAATTCTCAGCAGACTGCTCCCGTCTCTGAGACCGGTAGTCAGACTGCTCCTCAGTCCGCTATTTTTGAGAGCGTACGCTACACCGTTCTTGATAATGGTCAGCTCGTTTCCGAACCGGTAAAACCCATAGAGCCTGCAGAATATGCAAGCGTACCGGAAATCTCTCCTTTTACATATATTTCACCCGTTTTGAATTCCACCGTCAACTCCTTCGCCCCTGCAAATGCGGTGGTTTATGAAAACAATACACCCAGTATCGTTCTTGATGACGTACCCTTCACAGCGCCTGCGGCTGCTCCTGCGTCGGTGCAGTCGGCTTCGACCCCTATTTCCGATCCCAAGAATTATATCAGAGAAGTTCCAATTACAATTTACACCTCTGCAGATGCCGACGGAGTCGTGCATATCAGTGCGGCAGTATACGAGAACACCGTCTCCGTAACCGAGCTGAAGGATGCTCCTGTAGTTACACCTATTGCAGAAACTCCTGCGGCGGTTTCCGAGGCTGTAACACCTTCTGTTGCACCTGCAACCGCAGCATACGTAGCAGAGGACGAAGCAATTGTTCTTCCTACCGAGGAAGCAGCAGTATACGAGGAAGCAATTTCCGCAACAGTGCTTGAAGATGAAATCGTTCCCGAGGTCGCAGAGATCCCCGTTGTTGTTACCGAGGCTGCAACACCTTCTGTTGCACCTGCAACCGCAGCATACGTAGCAGAGGACGAAGCAATCGTTCTTCCTGCCGAGGAAGCGGCAGTTTACGAGGA
>SVTZ01000059.1 GCA_015063525.1 Oscillospiraceae bacterium | reverse complement strand
CGACTCAGGCTGCTTGAACAGATCCTGAGAGAGTACCTTGACAAGCTCAGTTTTACCAACGCCTGTCGGACCTGCAAAAATCATAGAGACAGGATTTTGTCTGTAAGAAACACCTGCTCGCTTACGCTTTATAGCGCGGACAACGGCGCTGACCGCTTCGTCCTGACCGACCACCTTCGATGAAATTCTCTCGTAAAGCCCCGAGAGATCCGAAAGCTCGCCAACCGAAAGCTCAGCAGCCGGAATACCCGTCCAGATCTCAATAACGCGAAGCAGATCGTCGGGAGTAAGTCTAAGATTTGTTACTATAGGTAAAATCTCATTCTGCCTTGTTTCAAGTCTTATTTTTTCGGATTTCAGATCTGCAAGCTCCTTGTAATTAGACTCAGTCTGACCCTCGGGAGTTTCCACCTTGCTTTCAAGCTCAGCAGTTTTCTTGTCGATCTCCGAAAGGCGCTTTTCATTACGTCTCTTTTCATTTAGCTCGGGGCAGCTGAGTGCCGCCTTTGCCGCAGCCTCATCAATAAGGTCTATTGCCTTATCGGGAAGGAATCTATCGGTAATGTATCTCTCGGACAGAGTTGCCGAAAGGCGGGATACATCATCTGAGATAGATATGCCGTGAAAGTTCTCGTAATATTTCTTGATGCCCTTAATGATATCGACCGTCTCGTCTATCGAAGGCTCCTCGATCTTCACAGGCTGGAATCGTCTTTCAAGAGCGCTGTCCTTCTCAATGCATTTTCTATATTCTTTAAGAGTAGTTGCGCCTATAACTCGTATCTCACCTCTAGACAACGCAGGCTTCAAAAGATTTGCGGCGCTCATACTGCCATCCGAGGTCTCGCCAGCCCCAGCAATATTATGCACCTCATCTATCATAAGAATGATGTTTCCTGCTGCCTTGATCTCCTTAAGAAGACCGAGAATACGCGATTCAAACTGACCGCGGAACTGAGTGCCCGCTACAAGTGCGGTAAGATCAAGCTGCCATACCTCAAAGCCCGAAAGAGGCTCGGGTACTTTGCCCTCGACAATACGAAGCGCAAGCGCCTCGACTATTGCAGTTTTGCCCACACCCGGCTCACCAATAAGGCAGGGATTGTTCTTCTGCCTTCTCGAAAGTATCTGTATCATCCGGTCAATCTCACGGTCACGTCCGACTATTCTATCGATATTTCCCTCCGCGGCCTTATCGTTAAGATTGGTGCAATAGGTCGAAAGAAGCTTTTTTGAAGGGTCATCCTTCTTGCTGTCGGAACGCTTTTTATGCCCTGCGCCCTTCTCTGGCTGAGGCTTTGCGGGAAGTCCGAAAATCTCACCGAGATTAAGCGTGGGGACCTTGCCGTTTTCGCTGCCGTCATCGTCAGCCTCGACAAGCGCGTTTTCCATAAGGCCGTTGATCTCCTCGCTCATACCCTGTATCGCATCCTCGTCAATGCCCATTTTCTTAAGCATATCAACTACGGGCGGAGGCTTAATGCCAAGCTCGGCGGCGCACTGGAAGCAGAGTCCCTCATTTATTGAATTTCCCCCGTCAAGACGGGTTATAAAGACCGATGCCGGTCTTTTTTTACATCTGGCACATACTTGTATTTTCATTTATATTCCATTCCGCCGCAACCGCGGCATAATTAAAAATCATAAAAAGGATAGGTATAGTCAAGGCTGCTGATACTGCTGAAAAAACTATACAACGGACCGCCTGAAAACTCCTTAACAAGACGCGAGTCTTGCGCAGGCTCAAGGGACATAGCTATATCGGCGATGATTACGAAAAAACAAGCCGTGACAACCGAAATAATACCTGCGAAGATAAGTCCAAAAAGGCTGTTTACCCTTCCTATAAGTCCTGACGAAGCGCAGTAATTCAAGACGGAAAACAGCACCGAGAGCAATACGCCGGATAAAACAAGAATTACTAAGAAGGCAACACCCGCCGAGATTATGCCTGCTACGTAAGAAGTAATCCCTGAAGGAAGCCGTCCGTAAAGCAGCGGAGCAACTAACGGCAAGATAACAGCTTCGCCAAGCGGCACGCAAAAGCAAAACGCCGCACCCACTCTCAACACCGCCTTAGCAGGTCTGATGGCAAGAACGAAAAAGCCCTTATTATATCCGTAATACGAGCCTCCGATAAGTATCGCAAGCAGTATAACCTCAAAAAAAACAGTTAAAAACATTCAGCCTTCCTTCGCTTTTCATTTAAGTATTATAATACTTAATTATGAACAAATCAACACTGAAATTATTTCAGAATTACGCTTTTCTCTCCGAAAAGTGAAGTCAGTCTTGTCAAAACCTTTTCACCGGGATCAATCATAACGTCCTTCATAGCACAATACTTCTTCGTGCTTTCATCATAAAGCACGATTTTAGCATTTCCCCGATTAAGCGCTATAATACGCTTAAGGTTATTGATCCTTGAATCCGAAAGGCTTGATACCTTTATAAATATTCTCTGCTCAGTGGCGGGAACAGATGCCGCATACTCCGAATCGGTTTTAAGCTGCTGTGCGCTTGAAAGGAGAATTTTCGGTGCTTCATCATCCTCGGTGGAAAGATTTCCCGTTATAGCTACCGCCGATTCCTCGGTAAGGATATCAGAGTATTTGCTATAATTCTTGGCAAAAACTATTACCTCGATCTCAGCATATCTGTCCTCAATCACTATAAAGGCCATCGCATCGCCATTTTTAGTCAGCTTTGTGCGCTTGGCGGTGATTATACCCGCAACGGTAACGGCAGCTTTATCATTATATCTTGATGAATTGTCAGACTCAGCGTCGGAAGCAAACTCAATGATCTCCGAGATCTTGTCCACGCAAAGGGCTTCAAGATGTCTTGCATAGCTATCGATCAGATGCCCCGAGAAGTACATTCCCGAGCTTTCCTTCTCAAGAAGCAGAAGCTCTCTAATCGGGTATTCGGGAATATTGGGATATCTGTACTTTATCCTCTCGCCTACGCTCTCTGAGCTTTGTGAGAATAGATCCATCTGCCCTCTGATATTATTTCTCGTTCTCTCATGCTCCGACTCAATAATATTCTCGTAGCACTGCATAAGCGCACTCCTTGGCACGCCGAGACTGTCAAATGCGCCGCATTTTATCAGCGATTCAACAGTGCGCTTGTTGAGATCGTAGTCGATCGTCTTGGAAACAAAGTCGTCAAACGATAGATATTTTGAGGCAGAACGTGTTTTGATAACAGATTTAGCAAAATTACGTCCCACGTTCTTTATGGCAAGAAGACCGAAACGAATATTCCTGCCGTCAGAGCTAAAGGTCTCCTCGCTATCGTTGATATCGGGAGGAAGAACACTGACGCCAAAGCGCGAAGCATCGGCAATATATTCTCTGACCTTACCTGCGTTGTCAAGAACGCTTGTGAGAAGTGCCGTAAAATACTCCGCAGGATAGTGGGTCTTAAGATAAGCAGTTCGATAAGAGATTATGCCGTATGCAGTGGCGTGGCTTTTATTAAAAGCGTATTTGGCAAAGCCAAGCATTTCCTCAAAAATCTCCTCCGCCGCCTTGGCGCTGACTCCGCGATCGAGACAACCCGAAACGAAGGCCTCACGCTCTGCCCGCATCGCCGATGTCTTTTTCTTCGACATTGCTCGTCTGACGATATCCGCACGTGCGTAAGAATATCCTGCAAGGCTTCTGCATATCTGCATTACCTGCTCCTGATATACTATGCAACCGTAGGTGACGTCTAGAATATCGCGAAGCTCGGGTATTTTATACTCTACCGTTTCTTTTCCGTGCTTTCTCGCAATGAAGCTATCGATAGAATCCATCGGTCCCGGACGGTAAAGCGCAACGCAAGCGATAATATCTTCAAGGCAGGAGGGCGCAAGCTTTGCAAGTACCTGCTTCATACCGCCTGATTCAAGCTGGAAAACTCCGTCGGTCCTTGCTTCGCAAAGAAGATTAAAGGTGGCCTTATCATCAAAGGGAATATCAGATATATCAAAATCGGGAGTATGCTTTCTTATCTCATTTACCGCATCCTGAATTACAGTAAGATACCTTAGTCCGAGGAAGTCAAACTTTACAAGTCCCAGCCTTGCATCGGTGTTCATATCAAACTGAGTTACCACGCCGGTTCCGCTATATGAAAGAGGAACGTACTCGTAGGTAGGCTTTTCGGTAATAACGACGCCTGCCGCGTGGGTAGAGGCGTGTCTTGGCATTCCCTCAAGCTTCATACTGAGGTCAATAAGCTTTCTTATCTCCTCGTCTCCCTTATAAAGTGCCTTAAGCTCGGCGGTTGAGATAGCGTCCTCGATTTTTGCAGACTCGCGAGGGATAAGCTTCGCAACGGTATCAACCTTACCGTAAGGCATACCGAGGGCTCGTCCGACGTCACGAACGGCGGCTCTCGGAGCGAGAGTACCGAATGTAACGATCTGTGCCACCTTATCATCGCCGTATTTTGACTTAACGTATTCTATAACCTCTTCACGTCTGTTATAGCAGAAGTCAATATCAAAGTCAGGCATTGAAACACGCTCGGGATTCAAGAAACGCTCAAAGAGCAGGTCGAATATTATCGGGTCTACGTCGGTAATACCGACGAGGAAGGCGACAAGGCTTCCTGCGCCCGATCCTCTTCCCGGTCCTACGGGAATACCTTTATTCTTAGCATAAGTTACGAAATCGCTGACTATAAGGAAATAGGCGTTAAAGCCCATTTTGTCAATAACAGACAGCTCGTACTCTATTCTCGTCTCATACTCTTCCCGATTATGCTCGGCAAATGTTATTCTGCCCTGTTTTATCTTTTCATTAAAACCGTTATAGGCATCAAATCTCAGCTTTTCGGCGTGCGTTTTACCGCCCTCGGGTCTGAAATCGGGAAGATGTAGATTATCAAATTCGAAGTCGAAATTGCACTTTTCGGCAATTTTAACGGTATTGGCAACGGCATCCTTGTATGGCGCAAAGAGAACCTTCATCTCCTCTGCACTCTTAAAATAAAACTCGTCGGTCTCAAATCCAAGAGGCCTGCCATCGTCGACCTGAGTATTCATCTGTATACACATCAGCGTTGCCTGTGTCTCGGCGTCAGATCGCTCAAGGTAATGAACGTCGTTGGTCGCAACGAGAGGAATTCCGTATTTCTCACTTATCAGCTTCAGGCCGAAATTTGCCCTTCTCTCGTCGTCAAGACCGTGGTTTTGAACCTCTAGGTAGAAATCCTCGCCAAAGATATCGCGCATTTCAAGCGCCGCGGCCTCTGCCTCAGGCATACTGCCCGCAAGGATAAGCTGGGGAATTTTGCCCGCTATGCAGGCAGAAAGAGCGACAAGTCCCTCGCTATGGGCGCGGAGGAGCTCCATATCAATTCTGGGCTTTGAGTAGAAGCCGTCGATAAAGCTCATCGAAACCATATAGGAGAGGTTTTTATATCCTGTCTCGTTCTTGCAAAGAAGAATCAAGTGGTTTCCCGAGGAATCCGACTTTCCTTCTTTAAAATGGCGTCCTCTCGGCGCAACGTATACCTCACATCCGATAATAGGCTTAATTCCCTTCTCCTTAAGCGCGGTATAAAACTCAACCGCACCGTACATAACTCCGTGATCGGTGATAGCAACGGCATCCTGTCCAAGCGACAATGCCTTATCAGCTATGGAAGATATTCTTGTTGCGCCGTCAAGCAGACTGTATTCGGTATGAAGATGTAAATGTACGAATTCTCCCATCGCTAAGCACCTTTCTTTTATATTTTATATGTCATCGGTAAGCTTAAGAAGTCTTGCGCCTACCTCTTCAATTTTCTTAAGTCTGTGAGAAAGCCCCGATTTTGAGATAGTCGGAGTCATCTGAGCCGCAAGGGCGGAAAGCGGAAGGTCCGGATATCGAAGCTTCAGCCTTGCGGTCTCCTCAAGCTCTTCGGGTAGCGAGGAAAGAAGCTTAAGCTCCTCAAGTCTTGAGATTATATTGATCTGTCTCTCGGACACAGCAGTCATTCTATCGTAATTACTGGTAACGCAGTTAAGGTATCTCTGAGATTCCCTTCGTGCAAGAGTTTTGATCTTGGTTTCTATAATATCGAAAACCACGCGGTTAAGCCCTGCGTATCCATAAAAGCTCTCGATTTCATCACCCTTGCGGAAGTATACCACATTGCAGTTTTTTTTTCGCGAGATAAGAGGCTCCATAGAAAGATCGCGTAGTATCTTCGCAAAGGTATCAGCGCGATCATTCAGTGTGAACTCAAGCGAAAACTGCTTCTTCGGATCGGACAGCCTTCCTGAAGCAAGGAAAACGCCGCGAAGAAAGGAAGGCAAACATGACGTACATTTCTGAATTATAAGATCACAGACAGTAAAATTATCAGAAGCGTCAATTTCTGCAATATATTTCGAGGCAGACGGCGAATCAAAGGATAACTTAACATTCCTTCCGCCACTTTCCGGACGGTATATATCGGCATCCTTGCCGTAAATTTCCTTGATAAGTCTTGCGGCAAAATTTGCGTATTCTCTTTTCTCAAGAGTAATAACGACCGTCTTTCCCTCGGTCTCGCCCTTGGCAAAAAGAATACCTGAAAGCAATGCCCTGCGGCAGCAGACGGACTTATAAATATGTTCGATAATCTCTTTCTTCTGTTCCTGTGATACGGACATAGCTTTCCCTTTCTAAAGTATTTCAATCTCTCTTTCGAGTTCGATACCAAATTTTTCTTTCACGCATTTTATCGCGAGATCAGAAAGAGCCAAATAATCTTTTGCTCTTGCGCCGCCTCGGTTAACGATAAATCCTGCGTGCTTTTCGGATATCTGCGCACCGCCAATCCCAGCGCCCTTAAGACCGCATTCATCAATCATTTTTGCGGCGTAAAGTCCTTTGCCGGGACGTTTAAACGTGCTTCCGAGCGACGGTTGACTAAAAGGCTGTTTTTCACGCCTTATTGCCTTGTATCTCTCGACCTCTGCCCTGACGGCTTGTGGATCAGAGGCATTTAACTGAATTTCCGCCTCAAGTACTACAAGCGGACGTTTTTTAAAAGCAGAATCTCGGTAACCAAACTCGGCTTCATCCCGGTCAATTTGTATAATTCTTCCGTCGCCCCTATCAAAGGCAATAACCTTCTTAATAAGATCGGAAATCTCCCTTCCAAATGCACCTGCGTTACCAAATATAGCGCCGCCGACGCTTCCCGGAATACCAGATAGTGGCTCAACGCCCGAAAGTCCTGCCGAGGCAAGCATCGAAGATAAACGCAACAGGCTAACTCCCGTCTGCAAGGTCGCCGACTGATCCTTTATCAAAACGTCATTCAAAAGATCGGTCTTGACGATCATAGGTGTATATTTATCATCAGGAGGCAGAACGTTTGACATTCTGCCAAGAATTTTGTGGTTAATTTTCGTTTTCTCAAGAAAGTGAAGAAGGTTCGCAAGCTTCTTTAGAGAATCCGGATATGCAATCAAATCCGCCTCTGCACCGATTTTCACAGGGGAAAGCTCGCAAAGCTTTACATTTTCTTTAATTTTAACATCATTCATTTTAAGAAAATCCAAAAGTTCTTCTTTCATGAATGCACCTGTAAATTATTTGTACTGCTCTCTTTCCGAAAGCATATCGCTCGCCGCCGCCTTCTGTGAAGCGGTAACGTCAATACCGCCAAGTATTCTCGAAAGTTCAACGATACGTCCCTCGCGGTCAAGCTCTCTGACACTCGTTTCTGTAGCTCCGTTAACGTCTCCTTTACTGATAAGGAAATGACTATCACCGAGAGAGGCGATCTGAGCGCTGTGAGTTACGCAGAACAGCTGTGTATTTTTAGAAAGATCAAGCATCTTAATTCCTATCTTTCTCGCAGTTTTTCCGGAAACACCGGCATCTATCTCGTCGTATATTACGGTCGGAACGCCGTCCTTATCCGCAATTACGCTCTTAAGCGCAAGCATAATTCTAGACATCTCACCTCCTGAGGCGATTTTAGAAAGAGGTTGAGGGTCGGCGCCTCTGTTCGCGCTGATATAAAACTCAATAGTATCAGAGCCGTCCTTGTTAAGTATCTTTTCGCCGCCGTTAAAGCTCTCTTTAAGCGAGGCGAAGAACACGACCTTTGGCATATCCAGAAATTCAAGAGTTTCTCTAACTTTCTCCTCAAGGCTTTTCGTCGCATTGGTACGAAGCGAGTGAAGCTTATCGGCAAGAGACAGTGCTTTATTGTAAGCTTCTCGCTCCTTAATTGTCAACTCGCCTATAAGCTTGTCGGAATTCTCAAGCGACTGATATTCGTTATACGCTCGTTCTCTAAAAGCAAGAATTTCATCAATGGTAAATCCGTACTTACGTTTAAGCCTTGAAATCTTATCAAGCCTTGACTCGATCTCGTTAAGAGTCGAGGTCGGATCTTCGTCTATCTCGCTTAAAACGGCATAAATCTCCTCAGCGATATCGTCGATTTGGTAAAGCATATCGCGAAGCTTCTCAGAATATTCCGAATAAGAAGGCACGACGTCGGAAAGCTGAGCAAGAGCTGTAATGCTTCTGTCAAGAAGATAGGAAACGCTTCCCCTTTCGCTCCCCTTCAAGGCTTTAAAGGCAAACTCGGAGTTTTTTGTTATCTTTTCGCTGTTCTTTATCTTTACCTTTTTGTCTACCAGCTCCTCCTCCTCACCGCTGTGAAGATTTGCAGAGTCGATATCCTTTATCTGATAGTCGAGAATCTCCTTGATCCTCTCCCCCTCACGGGATTTCTTAATAAGCTCAGTCTTCTCACGCTTGACGCTCTCATACTCCGTGAACGCGGTTCTGTATTCCGACAAAAGCTCACCCGAGCCTGCATATGTGTCTACTATCTCAAGATGATTCTTGGAGTTCACAAGGCTTGCGGTATCACTCTGGCCGTGAATATTAACAAGATGCGGCATTATCCCCTTTAGAATTGTAAGACCTACGCTTCTGCCGTTGACGGTTATCTTGTTCTTTCCGTCAATGCTCAATGTGCGCTGCACGAGAACAGTGCCGTCTTCACCCGGCGCTATTCCGAGCTCTGCAAGCCGTGCGAGAGTAAAATCCGACATATCGCCGAAAAGACCGCTTACCATAGCAAAACTCTCTCCGTGTCTGATCAAACCGCGCTCAGCCTTGCCTCCAACGAGAAGATTAATACTGTCGATAACCATGGATTTACCTGCGCCAGTCTCTCCCGTAAGAACCATAAAGCCGGGAGAAAAATCAAAGTCGAGGGATTTTATCACCGCAATATTTTCTATATGCAACGAAAGCAGCATTATTTATCTCCAAATTTTACGCTTTATTTTTTCCCAATGTTTGTCTAAGCTCTGCCTCAAGATCCAAGGCCGCCTGACTTGTTTTTACTACGAGAAGAATTGTGTCGTCACCCGCGACCGATCCTACGATATTATCGTTATGAAGCGAATCAAAGCATACGGCAATAGCGTTAGCCATTCCCGAAAAAGTTTTTACCACAACTATATGTCCTGCCGCCTCAATTCTGACAACCGCATCGGTAATTGCAGAATTAAGTACAGGAGCCTTGCTTTCCTTAGACATAACCGCGCCGGGCGCTACGTACTTATAGGTTCCGTTAGCGGTAATTCCTTTAATAAGATTAAGCTGTCTTATATCTCTCGAGGCGGTTGTCTGAGTAACATTATAGCCCTCTTCGCCAAGTTTTTTAATCAAAGTGTCCTGGGTATCAATGTCGTACTTTTCGATTAGCTCAAGTATTTT
>SVTZ01000058.1 GCA_015063525.1 Oscillospiraceae bacterium | reverse complement strand
TTTTCAAGATTCCATAAAGCTTTCGGTGCAATAAGAGAAAAGTACGGTCTTACCGTTTGTCCTATCCAGATACCTATTATTGATGGAGATACGGTTACAGGATTTGCAAATTTAGTTGAAATGTGTGTTTATACGTTTGAAAAATCAACGGGTGAGTACGTAAGATCGTCTATCCCCGAGCAGTTTAAGGAAGTTTGTGATGAATATCACAATATGCTCCTTGAGGCTATTGCTCAGACCAGCGACGAGCTGATGGATAAGTTCTTCAATGAGGAACCAATCAGCCGTGAGGAGTCGCTTGAAGCCATTCACCAAGGAATAATTACCGGTGATATCATTCCCGTTTTCTGCGGTTCGGCTGTAAAGAATTGGGGTATTAAGACTTTCCTTGACACGATAGCAGAGTCATTCCCGCGTCCTATTGCGAAGAAGGTTGAGCACATAGTGGAAGGCGACGGTATTAAGGAAATCCCAATTGATATGGAAAGCAAGGATACTTCAATATTCATATTTAAAACGGTGGCTGACCCGTTTCTTGGCAAGATGTCATTCTTCAAGGTTATGAGTGGCGAGGTTAGGAAGGATATGCAGCTACGCAATACTACCTCGGGCGCACAGGAAAAGCTGAACAAACTCTTTATTCTCCGCGGTAAAAAGCAGATTGACGTTGAGGCGCTTTCTTGCGGTGATATCGGCGTTACGGCAAAGCTCGCAGCTACTAACACAAACGATACCCTTACGACTCTCACCGACAATATTAAGTATCTGCCTATTAAATATCCAAGACCGTATATGACAATGGCAATTTCTCCTAAAGCAAAAGGTGATGAGGAGAGGATCTCGGGCGGCGTTGCGCGTCTTCTTGAGGAGGATCTCACTCTCAAATATGAGAACAATGCCGAAACCAAGCAACTTACAATTTCAGGTCTCGGAGATATTCACCTTGATGTGATAGTTTCAAAGCTTAAATCGCGCTTTGGTGCGAATGTGGAGCTTGGCAAGCCGAGGCTGGCTTACAGGGAAACAATAAAAAAATCTGTCGAGGTTGAAGGAAAGCACAAGAAGCAGTCGGGTGGCTCGGGTCAGTATGGCCACGTCAAAATTAAATTCTCCCCCGGCGAGGATGAAGGACTTACGTTCACGGAGAGCGTTTTCGGCGGCTCAGTACCTAAGAATTTCTTCCCCGCGGTAGAGCAGGGACTCAAGGATTGTATGCAGAAAGGAGTACTTGCAGGATATCCTATGGTTAATCTGGCGGCAAATCTTTACGACGGCTCCTATCACGACGTAGATTCTAACGAAATTTCCTTTAAGCTTGCGGCGGCTATTGCATACCGCGAGGGAATTCCGAAGGCAGCTCCCGTCATACTTGAGCCTGTTGGTATTCTTAAGGTCTTTATCCCCGAAAATTATGTGGGAGATGTCCTTGGCGACCTTAATAAGCGCCGCGGAAGAGTTATGGGCATTGAGCCTGCGGATGATGGAAGCGAACTTCAGATTGTGTCGGCTGAGGTTCCGTTTGGTGAGATGACAGATTACGTTATCGCGCTTCGTGCTTCTACTCAGGGGCGCGGAAGATTTGATTTTGATTTCGTAAGATATGAAGAGGTTCCCGCGTCTCTCACGGAAAAAATAATAGCTGAAGCTAAGAATTTTCAGTAAATTTTCATAATAGAAAGGCGGTAGCCGTACGGTTGCCGTTTTTCTCATTTTTGTGCGAACATAAAAAAACTCTTGACTAATTGATTGCATTATGGTAGAATAAGGGCGATATCGTAATATTTTGTCTAAAAAAATGGGGGCGTTATGGAAGATACCAGACACGACAATATAATTACTTATGACACTCCGGCATATAAGCCTCGCAAGCGCAGATTCGGCGACCGTAAGGATGGAAGAAGGATAAGAACGCTTCCTCCTATGAACTATGTTATGCCTTACATAATGAAGGTCAGGGCCGATTCTCAGAATCACTTTGAGGATGTTATAGACATTACTAATATCGAGCATTATCTTGATAAGAAGCATAGGGAAGGCTATACAGATATGTCGCTGCTGCACGTTTTGTTGGCGGCATATGTCAGAGTAGTTGCCGAAAGACCAGGTCTAAACAGATTTATTTCGGGGCAGAAAATATATTCAAGAAATAAGATAGAGTGTGTAATGACTATAAAAAAGCAGCTCTCTCTTGAATCGCCCGATACGTGTATAAAGGTGGAGTTCGATCCCAGAGACAACATATATAACATTTATAAAAAGTTTCAGGTTACCGCTAAAGCGGCGGTATCCGAGACTACAGATTTTGATAATACCGCTAAGGCGCTGATAAAGCTACCGGGACTTGTTTTAAGGGGGGCTGTTGCCTTTCTTCGTTTTCTTGATTATATCGGACTTCTTCCAAAGGCTCTTTTAAAAGTCAGCCCGTTCCATGGCTCTATGATTATTACTTCTATGGGGTCACTTGGAATACCTGCTATATATCACCACCTTTATGATTTTGGAAATCTTCCTATTTTCATCTCATACGGCAGCATTTTCAGTGCTGATGCAATTAAACGTGACGGCACCAGAGAGCGCCACCATTTCGTAACGCTCAAGGTCGTTACCGACGAGCGTATATGCGACGGTTACTATTATGCATCGTCATTCAAGAGGTTGAAGCGATATTTACAGCATCCCGAGGTCCTAGATGAAATCTTGGACCGGGTAGCCGAGGATGTTGATTAGTTTTATGTTAAGGGGCGTGCCGCATTTGGCATGCCCCTTGTGCAGTATAATGCTTAAAATGCTAACAAAATATGAAGCAGATTTTTGTTATTGCATTTCTTTTTAGTTTTGTGTGAAAACTTCTGCGAGTTTTTATATCGTACCTATTGACTTTCTGAGTAGCTTGTGATATCATACTTTACAAAATGAAGTTTGTTTTGCGTTTTTAGCGCGGAGGATATATGGAAATCAAAATTACAGAAACAACTACACCGAAAATTATGCCAAAGGAATCCGAGCTCGGATTTGGTCAGTATTTCACAGACCATATGCTTATTGTTGATTATGACGTCGATAAGGGGTGGCATAATGCAAGAATAGTTCCGTTTGGTAACATATCACTTCATCCTGCGTCTACGGTGCTTCATTACGGTGCGGAAATTTTCGAGGGACTCAAGGCATACAGAACGGCTGAAGGAGATATTCAGCTTTTTAGACCTCTTGAAAACATAAAGCGAATGAACACCTCGGCTGAGCGTATGTGCCTCCCACTTCTTGACGAAGGAGAAGCTATGAATATGCTCAGGACCTTCGTTAAGCTTGAAGAGAAGTGGGTGCCGCATTCATTCGGCACGTCACTTTATCTGCGTCCTTATATGTTTGGAAACGACGAAACCCTCGGAGTTCATACTGTTAAGCGCGCAACGTTTATGATAATCGCCTCGCCCAGCGGAAGCTATTACAAGGAAGGTATTAATCCCGTTAAAATTATGATTGAAAAAGATGATGTAAGAACGGTACGAGGCGGAACAGGTTACGCTAAGTGCGGTGGTAATTATGCTGCATCTACAAGGGCGGGTGAGAGAGCCGGTAAGAAGGGGTATTCGCAGGTTCTTTGGCTTGACGGAGTTGAGAGAAAGTATGTAGAAGAGGTCGGAGCAATGAACGTAATGTTTAAGATTGACGGCGAAATAGTTACTCCTGAGCTGACCGGCTCGATTCTTCCCGGAATAACCAGGAAGTCCTGTATTGAAGTTCTTAAGAAGCTGGGATATAAGGTAAGCGAAAGGCTCTTATCGGTCGACGAGCTTATGGATGCCATAAAATGCGGAAAGCTCGATGAGGCATTTGGCTGCGGTACAGCTGCGGTAGTTTCCCCTATCGGAAGGCTCATGTATAATGATGTAGAATACGTAATCAACGATGAAAAAATAGGCGAGGTTACTCAGAAGCTTTATGATGTCCTTACCGGAATTCAATGGGGCAGAGTTGACGATGAGTTTGGTTGGGTAGAGAAAATATAAAAAATATAATGAATAACGCCCTTGCTTGTGCATTATAGACATAGGCGAGGGCGTTTTTATTTACAATATTTAGCAAAACATAAAAAAAATAAAAGTGGGAGTTTTTTTGTTGACAAAAAGCTGTTTTTGTTATAAAATATTTTTGTAATAATTATAATTAAGTCGATTTTCGCGTTCAATCGAAGAATGTTCGAATTAAAGTTGATATCTGCCACGTTGCTATATACGCTTTTCTCTTTTATGCATTCTTGAACTGCATAAGAGAGTTTTTTTTCTTAGACTTTAAATCGACGGAATGGAGCTTTTATGAAAGGATATCAAAAATATAAAAAGCAATTTTTCACTCCGGCTTCCGTTTCTATGGACTGGATAAAAAAAGATGTAATAGACACGCCTCCGAGATGGTGTAGCGTAGACCTTCGCGACGGAAATCAGGCGCTCATTATTCCTATGAGTCTTGAAGAGAAGCTTGAGTTTTTCAAGCTGCTTTGTGATGTTGGATTCAAGGAAATAGAAGTAGGTTTCCCGGCTGCATCGGAAACAGAATACGAATTTTGCAGAACGATAATCGAAAAGAAATTGATTCCCGATGATGTTACGATACAGGTTCTTACCCAGTCAAGAGAACACATCATAGCCAAGACGTTTGAGGCTATTGACGGCGCAAAGAATGCTGTTGTTCATCTTTATAACTCCACCTCTGTGTCCCAGCGAGAGCAGGTATTTAAGAAGAGTAAGGAAGAGATAATCAACATAGCAACCTTTGGCGCAAAGCTTTGCCGTGAGTACAAAAAGAATGCCAAGGGGAATATCACCTTTGAGTATTCACCCGAGAGCTTTACCGGCACTGAACCTGAGTTTGCGCTTGAGATTTGCAACGAAGTTATTAAAATATGGAAACCCACTCCCGACGATAAAGTAATCATTAATCTCCCCGTAACAGTTTCGCATTCGATGCCTCATATTTACGCAGCGCAGGTTGAATATATGCATAAAAATCTCATATCAAGAGAGAATATTATCATCTCGCTCCACCCTCACAACGACAGAGGATGTGCGGTGGCGGATAGCGAGCTAGGATTGCTTGCAGGCGGTGACAGAATCGAGGGAACGCTCTTTGGAAACGGAGAGAGAACGGGTAACGTTGACATCATCACCCTTGCGCTAAATATGTATGCTCAGGGGATAGACCCGAAGCTTGACTTTACGAATCTTCCTAAAATCACCGAGGTGTATGAGCGAGTAACGCGCATGCACGTCTATGAAAGACAACCTTACAGTGGTCAGCTTGTATTTGCAGCCTTCAGCGGCTCTCATCAGGACGCTATTGCAAAGGGAATGAAGTTCCGTGAAGGCAAGGATATTCATTGGACTGTTCCGTATCTTCCTATCGATCCTACCGATATAGGAAGAGAATACGAGGCCGACGTTATCAGAATCAATTCTCAGTCCGGCAAGGGCGGAATCGGATACATAATGGAAACACAGTTTAACTTCAATCTTCCGGCGAAGATGCGCGAGGCCTTTGGATATCACGTCAAGAGCATTTCAGATCACGAGCACAGAGAGCTTATGCCAGTTGAAGTTAAAGAAATATTTATGCGAGATTTCGTTAATATTGAAACCGCGGTTACGGTCAGAAAAGCGACGTACACCGACAAAGCGGATGGCAATATAGACGCAGCGTTTGAGTTGTTGTGCGCCGGAAATCTTTACAGCGTCACATCCTCCGGTAACGGAAGACTCGACTGTGTGAGTAACGGTATAAAGTCTGTTATGGGACTTGAGTATACGCTCGAAACTTATTCACAGCACGCGCTTGAGGGGAAAACCAACTCTAAGGCTGCATCCTATGTAAGCATCGTTTCTGACGGTAAGACTTATTGGGGCGCAGGTGTTGACAGTGATATCGGCACCTCATCGGTTAAGGCACTGGTAAGTGCTGTAAACAGAATGCTTGGCACAAAATAATCAGGAGTACGCTATGAAATTGACAGGAGCAGAGATTCTTGTAAGATCGTTGATTGATCAGGGCGTTACCGATGTGTTCGGTTATCCCGGCGGTCAGATAATTAACGTTTATGACGCTCTTTATAAATACAAGGACGAGATTAATCACATTTTGACTGCTCACGAGCAGGGGGCTGCGCACGCAGCAGACGGATATTCAAGAGCTACGGGAAAGGTGGGCGTTTGTATAGCAACCTCCGGCCCCGGTGCTACAAATCTTGTTACGGGTATAGCGACCGCCATGCTGGATTCTATACCTATGGTTGCTATAACCGGTAACGTACCTTGTGCGCTTATAGGCAAGGATAGCTTTCAGGAGATAGATATCACCGGTATAACTCTTCCAATTACCAAGCACAACTACTTCGTTAACAAAATCGAAGACTTGGCAGACGTTATCAGAGAGGCTTTTGCAATCGCTAAATCGGGAAGACCCGGGCCGGTTCTTGTAGATATTCCGAAAGACGTACAAATGGGTACTTACGAGTATGAGCCCAAAGGAGAGGTGTCGCCAAAGATGCCGCTTCCCAAAGGAAAGAACGAAGATCTCTTAGAGGCTGTCAGGCTCGTTAATGAAGCAAAGCGTCCGTACATATATATCGGCGGAGGTGCGGCGGGCCTTGGACTCGGAAGGGAAATCGTGAATTTTGCGGATAAAATAGGGGCTGTTATCGGGTGTACCTTTATGGGTCTTTCCGCAATTCCCGACGGTTGCGATAGATTTCTCGGTATGCAGGGAATGCACGGTCACTACGCATCATCAATGTCACAGAATGAGGCCGACCTCATTATTGGCGTTGGCGTAAGATTCAGTGACAGAGCAACCGGAAATGTCGGAAAATTTGCAAAGAATACTAAGATAATTCAGATCGACGTTGATTTTGCAGAAATTAATAAAAACGTTTCGGTAGATTGCGGCATAGTAGGCGACGTCGAGCACGCATTTAGGTTTATAGCCAAAGAAACTGAGGCAAAGACTAATCCAGAGTGGTTTTCACGGGCGATGGTGCTAAAAGCTGACGAGATAAGGTTCGAGAGGAAGATAGAGGCGGCGTCCGGCAATAAGTTTACTCCGAAAAAGGTAATCGAAACAATAAACGATAATAAACCTCCCAAGACGGTAATAGTTACAGATGTTGGTCAACATCAAATGTGGACGGCTCAGTACGCCAAATTTGATACGACAAGGCGTTTCGTTTCCAGCGGAGGTCTTGGTACTATGGGATTTGGTCTTGGTGCGGCAATAGGCGCGCGAGTTGCTACAGGAGATGCAACGGTGCTTATAACCGGAGATGGAAGCTTTGGTATGAATCTTAATGAGCTTGCAACCGCGGTTTCGCATAATATACCGCTTGTTATCGTCATTATGAACAACGGCGTTCTTGGCATGGTCAGACAGTGGCAGACGCTATTCTTTGGCAGGCGTTATTCAAATACGGTTCTTACAGAAAGAAAGACCGATTTTGTCAAGCTTGCCGAGGCGTTTGGCGCGGACGGATACAGAGTATTTACTAAAGCTGAGTTTGAAGATGCTTTCAATGCTGCGATAAAATCAGGCAGAGTAGCTGTAATTGATACTATTATTGATAAGGACGAGTTCGTTCTACCTATGCTCCCCCCCGGTGGCTCGATTGATGATATCATAACAAATATTGATACTCAAGGAGGAGCAGATGAATAAATTCGTAATTGCAGTTTATGTTGAGAATAAATTCGGAGTTCTTACAAGGGTCACGAGTATGTTTACCCGCCGCGGCTTCAATATTGACGCGTTGACGGTTGGTGAAACCGAACAACCGGAATATTCAAGAATAACTATAAGCTTGAGCGGTGACGGATATGCAAGAGAGCAGCTTATAAATCAGCTCAGAAAGCTTTATAATGTCAAGAAGGTTGACGTTCTTGAGGAGGATTGCATAAAGCGCGAGCTGATGTTAATCAAGGTGAAATATGATTCTGATACGCGTGCCGATATTCTCGGTGCGGCAGACGTTTATAGAGGGAAGGTAATTGATTACACAACCAACGAGATGTGTATTGAGGTTACTGGTGACCCCTCGAAGATTGACGCTTTCGTTAAACTTATGATTCCGTTCGGTGTGATTGAAATGTGTCGTACTGGAATAGTAGCACTGGAACGAGGAAACACTACGCTTTTTGATAATTAATTTTGAAAAAATAAAGGAGATTTACCCAAAATGGCAAACGCAAAAATTTACTATCAGCAGGATTGTGACCTTAATAAACTTAGTGGAAAAACCGTTGCAATAATTGGCTACGGCTCTCAGGGACATGCTCACGCCCTCAATCTTAAGGAATCGGGTGTTGACGTTATCGTAGGTCTTTATAACGGCTCGAAGAGCTGGGCTAAGGCAGAGGCAGCAGGACTTAAAGTTATGACTTCTGCAGACGCTGCAAAGAATGCAGATATAATTATGATACTTATCAACGACGAGAAGCAGGCAAAGCTTTATAAAGAGTCTATAGAACCCAATCTTACCGAGGGAAAGACTCTTGCATTTGCGCATGGATTCAACATTCATTTCGGTTGCATTAAGCCTCCTAAGGACGTTAACGTAATAATGATAGCACCCAAGGGCCCCGGACATACGGTTCGCAGCGAGTATCAGGCAGGTAAGGGTGTTCCTTGTCTTATAGCAATTCATCAGGATGCTACCGGAGATGCGCTCGATATCGGTCTTGCTTACGCGCTTGCTATTGGCGGAGCAAGAGCCGGCGTTCTCGAAACTACATTCCGCACCGAAACCGAAACCGACCTCTTCGGAGAACAGGCAGTACTTTGCGGTGGTGTTTGCGCTCTTATGCAGGCAGGCTTTGAAACTCTCGTTGAGGCGGGATATGACCCGAGAAACGCATATTTTGAGTGTATACACGAGATGAAGCTTATAGTTGACCTTATATATCAAAGTGGATTTGAGGGAATGAGATATTCCATATCCAACACCGCCGAGTACGGTGATTATATCACCGGTCCGAAGATTATAACCGAGGAAACTAAAAAAGCTATGAAGAAGATTCTTTCTGACATTCAGGACGGTACTTTTGCGAAAGAATTTCTTCTTGATATGTCGGATTCCGGTGCGCAGGTGCACTTCAATGCTATGAGAAAGATTGCATCTGAGCATCCCTCTGAGGTTGTTGGCAATGATATCAGAAAGCTTTACAGCTGGGCTGATGAGGAGAAGTTTATTAACAACTGATTTTCATCCGAAAGGGAATAATTATGATTAAAGAAAAGATAGTCGATGGGGCACACAATGCTCCCCATCGTTCTCTATATAAGGCGCTTGGTCTGACTAAGGAGGAGCTTGAACGTCCGCTTATCGGAATTGTCAGCTCCTATAACGAAATAGTTCCGGGTCATATCAATCTTGATAAAATCACCGAGGCTGCAAGACTCGGCATTGCTATGGCTGGAGGAACGCCAATCGTGTTTCCTGCTATTGCCGTATGCGACGGTATAGCGATGGGTCACGTCGGAATGAAGTATTCTCTCGTTACGAGAGACCTTATTGCCGATTCTACCGAGGCTATGGTTATGGCACATGGCTTTGACGGCTTGGTTATGATTCCCAACTGTGATAAAAACGTACCGGGACTCCTTATGGCTGCAGCAAGACTCAATATTCCTACTGTTTTTGTAAGCGGCGGACCTATGCTTGCCGGCCGGGTGGAAGGCAAGAAGCGTAGCCTGTCAGCAATGTTTGAGGCTGTGGGTGCCTACAAGGCAGGGAAGATAGATGACGAAAAGCTTGAAGAATTTGAGTGCAAAGCCTGTCCTACGTGCGGCTCCTGCTCTGGTATGTATACGGCAAACTCTATGAACTGTCTTACCGAAGTTCTTGGTATGGGACTTCGGTAAGACAGTTCATAGAGTTTGCCGTATACATAC
>SVTZ01000057.1 GCA_015063525.1 Oscillospiraceae bacterium | reverse complement strand
TTTACAAAATTCTTCATGATTCTCAAAAGAGGAGAGAATCATGAAGAATTTTGTAAAGATACTGTTAGCACTGATGCTGACGGTTGCGTGTGTATTTGCATCCGTCTCTTGCCAGTCACTTATTATCGGTAGCAAAGGCAATACCGAAGATACCGATCACGGCAGTGTTGTTGGTGTTAATGCCGACGCAGGCTCCAACGCCGCAGGCAATGTTGACGAATCCGCAGATGAATCTGAGGACGAGGAGAATTCCTACAGAATCAGATTCGTATTTAGTTATACTGCAAAGGTAGAGAACAGCAGCGGAAGACTTGAGAATAAGAAGAGCATCGTTACGGTTAAGTCCTTCTTTGTTCCAAAGGATAACGCTGTAGTATCCGATGACCTTCTTGCTGAAATGAAGGATATTTCCTATCACGGCTTTACTTTCCTTAAATGGTATACCGAATGGGATACCGAGGAGCAGAAGGGCGTTGAGGGAACCGAGTTCACCTTCGACGATCAGCCCCTGACCTCTGACATTACTCTTTTCTGTGACAGAGGTAATCTTGCAGGTAAGAATGCCGTATGGAGTCTCGACTATCAATATGTTGATACCGTTGATAAGAACGGCGATCCCATTACCGAGCTTTCAGAAGTAATACTTAATATTGAGGGAAGCGGCGCAATGTTCGACTTCCTTGGCGCAAACGAGGTTGACGTTCCTTGGTTCAAAAACATTAACGACATCACCAAGGTCGTTGTTTCTGACGGTATTACCTCTATCGGTGACAACGCATTCAGCAGTCTTTTCAACCTTGAAGAGATTTCTATTCCCGATTCTATTGAAAGTATCGGTATAGCGGCATTCCAGAATTGCGGTGCTGCCAAATTTGTAGCTCCCGCGTCTCTTAAGTCTATAGGTAAGAATGCCTTTCTTGATACTTCTCTGAAAGAGGTTGTTCTTAACGATGGTCTTGAAACCATTGGCGAGCGCGCGTTTTACGGCTCGAATAAGATCAAAACCATTGTATTCCCCGCAAGCGTAAGGGAGATTCCCACAGCATCGTTCCATCCCGGAACCATGAATAACAAGAATAAAACTCACTCTCTCTCCAAGGTTTATTATCTTGGTACAGAGGAGGAATTCAAGTCTATTAACGTAGGCATGGATAACACTTGGTTTAATGATAAGACCACAGTATATTATTATCGCGAAGCTCTTCTTGACGGTGAGGTTGGTACTTACTGGCATTATGCCGGCACTACCAACAAGACTGCCGTTCAGTACTTCTACACCTTGAGATACGTTCAGGGAGATGCGAAAAACTTCCTTTGCAATATTTATGTTCCTGTTACTCCTATTATCGATAAGGACGGCAATCCCATTTACGATGAGGACGGACTTCCCAAGCTTAAGGGCGTTATCACCGAGGAGCATATTATACAGCAGAAAAATATTAGATATCACGGCTATCATTTTGCCTCCTTTGCGGGTGCTGACACTCTTAAGGTAGGCCTTGAGATCACATCGGATATCGTCTTCACATGTCAGAGAAACGACTATCTTAGTGATGACGGCGGTATCAGATGGACATACACGTCCGGTACGAAAACTCTTTCGATTTTCGTTGACGAGACTACCAAGGATAGAATTACCGCTGACGTTGAAGCCAGAGTATCTAATGATGGCACTATTCTTCTTACCGATGCGGAGAAGGAAATTCTCGGCGTTACCGAGGATCGTATAACTCTGACTGACGATTTGAAAGAACAGATCATATCCGGCAGACTTGAGAGATCTCTTTATATGTGGGATTTCTTTGATTCCTATGATGCAAGCTCTGTTTGGACTTCCGGAACCGAGATAGTTACTATTGCCGACGGTATCAAGAGCATAGGACGTTATGCCTTTGCAGGTATTTCCCGTACTCCCGAGATCGTAATTCCCGCATCCGTAGAGAGAATTGATCCTCTTGCATTCGAGGCCTGCACCGACCTCGTTGCGGTTTATTATAATGGCACAGCACCTGAGAGCATTCTTGCTATTACTAACGATAGATTTACCGTTTATTCCAAGGTCGAGACTGCAACGGCAGACGTGGGTAGCTATTGGGCGGATGTAAAGGAAAACGGCGTTACAAAACGTATTTCTTGGATACTTACCGAGGACGGCTCCCTTACCATCGGCGGCGACGATAATATGGCGAACTTCGAATCCGCAAGCGATACTCCTTGGTATGGCGCTAAGGATAAGATAGTTTCGGTTTCCTTCGCGTCTAACATCTACTCCATCGGCGAGAATGTAATTAATGGTTACGCTAACGTTACCGAGCTTTACATTCCTATTACAGCAAGAATCATTCCTTACTCCGCATTCGTTGGAACAGGAATAGTTAGAAATACCGACGCTTACGTTAATAATATGCTCGTTGTCAACGGACATCTTATTAGGGTTAATCCCGTTGGTATAGGAAGCAATCTCGTTGAGACCTATACCGGTATAGTTACCATTGCTGAGGGTGCGTTCAACGGTTGCACCGAGCTGAATGCTCTTTATGTTGCTCGTACTGTTAAGTACATACATCCTAAGGCATTTAAGGATTGCAAGATAAATGCTATCTTTGCAGACGGTGACGAAGGATTCTGGAAGGTTATCGATAAGAATATTGATTTACCCGATACGAAGATCTACTTCAAGCATGCTGATGAGTACATCACCGTAACTGATGAGAACGGCAAGCAGGTTACCGTTAAGACCAGCACTATCGATGATAAGTATTGGTTCAAGTGCGGCGATGAGTACGTTATATGGGGTTGTATTCACGTATGGGGTGAGTACATCGATGACAACAATGCTTCCTGTCTTAAGGATGGCACTAAGACCGCGAATTGCACCGTACCCGGATGTGAGAAAACCGACACCGTAACCATTCCCGGCACTATGACCGAGCATGTATATGATGAGGAAAATCACGTGTGCACCACTCCTGGCTGTGCGAAGGTTGATCCCGAATACACCGCTGCCGAGTAATAAAATACTTAGCAGAAAAAAAGGCTGTCGCTTCGTGCGACAGCCTTTTAACGTTTAAAAACGCAATTCCCATAGCCGATATAGCGGTCGGGAATTGCGTTTTTTTTATATTTTGCTTGGGATAATTATGCTCGAGGCTGAGGAGAGATTAAGCTTCCGTCCGTCCTTTGTTTCAATTATCAGCGTCAGATTTCCTTTATCAACGCCGATGACCCTTGCGTTCTTTTTCTTACCGTCCTCAAGGTACTTGATTTTTTTGTCGGTGAGTGCAAATTTGGTGAAATATGCGTTAAGATGCTTTTGAGGGCTTTTAAGCTCTCTGTAAATCGCAAAGAACTTGTTCAGTACGGTTTTTGCCATTATGAGAGGAACCGAAACGCTCTTATCCTCAAACACCTGCCTTACCATATCCGTAAGCCTTGGAGGAAATTTCTTAGGATCAAGCTTAACCGCAAAGTTTATGATGAGATATTCGTAAGAGGTAAAGTCGTCAAGCTTTCCTTCAACCGAGCTTTGTCCTATCCTTATGCCGTTACAGTAGATATCGCTGATCCAGCCGATGCCAATCTTATTTTCCGAATGTTCTTCAAGTGCCGTCGCAAGCGCAACCGCACTTAAAGGTCCTAACGCTCCGGCCTGGGAAGGGAAGATCGAGGGACGAAGAATACAGGACATGTATAAGCCCCGTTCGGTCTCACCCTCGGAAAGAGCAGCTCCCGTAACCGATACTGCCGTTTGTGCCTCGGCAAACACTACGTATCTGTCGGGATATCCGGCTAATGCATATTCTCTTGCAAGAGACAACACGGAGGGCAGAGACTCTCTGTGTTCAAGCCTGACGGTATTTCCGTCCGACGCACGGAAGGAGATAATGTTCAGTTTTTCCATCTCTTGACCCTCCTTTGGCATTTAATGATTTTGAAAGAATTTGTGTTATTAGTACGCCTTGCCCCAGTAAACAAGCTTCTTTGCCTCGCGTCCGCAACAAACGCACTTATCGGAGATGCTTTCCTGCTCGAAGGGGATGCAACGCGAGCCAACACCCGTAAGATCCTTAACCTTGTCTTCGCATTCCTCTTCGCCGCACCACATAGCCTTTATGAAGCCGTCGCCCGCGTTGAGCGCCTCGTTGATCTCGTCAATGCTCTTGCAGGCATAGGTGCGCTTTTCGCGGTTGGCAAGAGCCTTTTCATACATTCCGTCACGCACCTCGATAAGCTTTTGAGAAATAACATCTTCGAGGTTATCGATGGAAGCAAAGGTCTTCTCGCGGTTGTGTCTTGTAACCACAACAAACTGTCCGCCCTCAATGTCTCTGGGGCCAATCTCTACGCGAAGAGGAACACCCTTCATCTCATATTCGGAATACTTCCATCCGGGAGATTGATCGCTGTCATCAAGCTTGACACGCACGCCTGCCTTGATGAGTCTTTCCTTAAGCTCCTGCGCCTTTTCGAGAACACCCTCCTTGTGGATGGCAACGGGAATGATTACGACCTGTATGGGAGCAACGGCAGGAGGAAGAACAAGACCGTTATCGTCTCCGTGCGTCATTATAATACCGCCGATCATTCTTGTGGTACAGCCCCAGGAAGTCTGGTGAGGATATTCAAGCTTGTTGTCTTTGGAGGTGAAGGTTATGTCGAAGGCGCGTGCAAACCCGTCGCCGAAATAGTGCGAGGTAGCAGCTTGAAGAGCCTTTCCGTCGTGCATAAGAGCCTCAATACAGTAGGTATCCTCTGCGCCCGCAAACTTATCCGATGGGGTCTTAACACCTTTAACAACGGGAATAGCAAGATCCTTTTCGTGGAAGTCGGCGTAAACGTTAAGCATCTGCACTGTTTCTGCGCGTGCCTCCTCGGCGGTGGCGTGCATGGTGTGACCTTCCTGCCAGAGAAACTCGCGTGAACGGAGGAAGGGGCGGGTGGTTTTTTCCCAACGAACAACAGAGCACCACTGATTGTAAAGCTTGGGAAGGTCTCTGTAGGATTTGATTACGTTAGCGTAATGCTCGCAGAAAAGAGTCTCGGACGTGGGACGTACGCAAAGCCTTTCGGTAAGCTTTTCTTCACCGCCGTGAGTTACCCAGGCAACCTCGGGAGCAAAGCCCTCTACGTGATCCTTTTCTTTTTGGAGAAGAGACTCTGGAATAAACATAGGCATATAAACATTCTCGTGGCCCAACGCCTTAAAACGGTCATCAAGGTTTTTTTGAATGTTCTCCCAGATAGCGTAGCCGTAGGGACGGATTATCATACAGCCCTTAACACTGGAGTAGTCGATAAGGTCTGCCTTTTTAACAATATCTGTGTACCACTTGGCGAAGTCCTCGTCCATAGCGGTGATTTCGGTAACTAACTTTTTGTTCTTTTCGTTGCCTGCCATAAAACAGTCTGTCCTTTCAAAATAATCATACAGCATAAATTATAATACAAATATTATCTTTTGTCAAGATGTTTTAATATTACCTTATTTTTCCTTATTTTTATTATTTTAAAATTTTTTATTAAATTTGCAAAATCACTTGAAAAATCCTTCATAATATACTATAATATAAGGGTATTTTAAATAAAAATTAGAAAACTTGAATTTTCAATCGCAAAATCATTCAAAAAGGTAGCATTTTAATGAAAAAATACGCAGAGCTCTCAAAAGAAAAGTTGAAATTGGAGTATGAAAAGCTCCTTGAAAAATACGATGAATATAAATCTATGGGCTTAAAGCTTGATCTTTCGAGGGGAAAACCCAACTCAGATCAGCTTGATATAAGTCTGCCACTTCTCTCCGAGGCAAGGCCGAGAGAGAAGTGCTTCTCTATCAACGGTGTTGACTGCCGTAACTACGGCGTGCTTGACGGAATTCCTGAGATGAAGCAATTTTTCGCCGACATGCTTGGCATAAAGACCGAATACATTACTGTTGGCGGCAACTCCTCGCTTCAGCTTATGTACGACACTCTTGCCAGAGCAATGCTCTTTGGCGTTCTCGGCTCCCGCCGTCCTTGGTGCAGGGAGGAGATCAAAAAGTGGATATGCATAACTCCAGGCTACGACAGGCATTTTAAGATGACTGAGCTTTTCGGTTTTGAGCTGATATCGGTTCCGATGACTCCCACCGGTCCTGATATGGATATGGTGGAAACAATTGTTAAGGATCCTGCAGTAAAGGGTATCTGGTGCGTTCCCAAGTATTCCAACCCAACGGGTAACACCTATTCCGACGAAACCGTTCGCCGCCTTGCGGCAATGGAGTGTGCCGCCCCGGATTTCCGCATTATGTGGGACAACGCCTACGCTGTTCACGACCTTACCGAAGAGGGCGATCAACTGCTTGATATCTTCACCGAGGCAGAGAAGTGCGGGACCCTTGACCGTATCTTCTATTTTGCCTCTACCTCGAAGATCACCTTCCCGGGCAGCGGCGTTGCCATGATGGCCGCATCTCCCGCTAACCTTAAGCATATCGAGCAGTTCCTCGGCGTGCAGACCATCGGCTACGATAAGCTTAATCAGCTTCGTCATACCACTTATTTCAAGGATAATGATTCGCTGCATAAGCATATGATGATCCTTGCTGAATTTATCGGCAGAAAATTCGATATAACGCTTAAGTCTCTATCTGGCCTTGATGGTCTTGGAATTGCTGAATGGACAAAGCCTCGCGGAGGCTATTTCGTAAATCTAGACGTCCTTCCCGGAACGGCAAAGAGGGTATACGAGCTTATGGAGCAGGTGGGAGTAACCCTTACAGCAGTCGGCGCAACCTATCCCTACGGTATTGATCCTGAGGATAAGAACCTGCGTATTGCTCCCACCTATCCGACAGACGCTGAGGTGAAGCAGGCAACAGAGATCTTGGCCCTGACCGTTAAGCTTGCGGCGGTAGAGCATTATTTGTCAAAATAAACACAAAAAAACGAGGCAGAAAACAAATAACTGCCTCGTTTCGCTATTCGTAATATTAATTTACGTTATCCCTGAAGCCCTTGCCCATAATCTCGCTGGTTTTGGTGATAATAATAAAAGCGTGCGGGTCTATTGCAAGAACGTGCTTACGAAGCCTTATTGCCTCAGAGCGACGGCAAACGGTTACGATAACCGTCTTACTCTCACCGGTATACTCGCCTCTTGCAGGATATGTTGTTACGCCGTGGTGAATATCTTGCATTATGTATTTGTTGATCTCATCCGGCTTTGTGGTTATAATGGTAAACGCTTTACACAGATTTATGGAGTCGATAATATCGTCCACCACGAATACCTTGGCAAACAGACCGAGCAGAGAGAACAGACCTGTCTGAGGATCGAAGGAGATTGCGCCCTCGGCTCCAAATCGGATGAATGTGGCTGCGGCGATAATAAAGTCGGTACAGAGAAGTGCTGTGCCAACGTTCATCTGCGTGTGCTTTTTCAGTATCAGTGCAACGATATCCGTACCTCCCGAGGAGGCCTTGCACTTAAATATTATAGCAGATCCTATGCCCGTAAGAAGAACGGCATATACAAGCTCAAGAAGAGGATAGCTTGTCAGCGGACCGTTAAGAGGAAAGGCGATCTCGAGTATCCAGTTTTCAAGCGAGAGCATCAGCGAGCAATAAACGGTAAGAATACCGCATTCCCTGCCAAGCACGATAACTCCTATTATCAGCAAAGCAACGTTGATTATCATCATATACGTTGCCTGCGACATAATGGGCAGCATATTGGCAAGAATAATAGACATACCGCTGACTCCGCCGGTGGCAAAGCTGTTTGGCGACTTGAAGAAATAAATTCCAACCGCCATAAGCAGTATGCCGAGGTTCATAAAGCAAAAAGTCTTGAAGCTTGGAAGTGCCTTTTTCATAATATAGTCCTCATTTTTTAATAGGGCGAAAACAAAACCGTAATATACAATAATTATACTCATATTTGAATGAATGTCAATCCCTAAAAATAATTCTTTTTATGCAAAAATCGATAAAAAACACGGGATATTTGAATGATTAGGCTGCGGGTTATTCAAAAAATCCCACCTTGACAAAATACGGTGTTCGTGGTAGAATATTAACAGTAATTTTTTGGAAGGAAATCAAGAAAAAATGACCCTTCAAGAGGCAAGAGATCGCGCAGAGGAGCTGCGTACAAAAATTATCTATAATTCAAGGCTCTATTACGAGAACGACTCGCCGGAGATATCCGACTATGAATACGATATGATGTTTCGCGAGCTGCAGGATATTGAGGCGGAGTTCCCAGAGCTGAAAACACCCGATTCTCCAACCGTGCGCGTTGGCGGCAAGGCTCTCGACCGCTTCGAAAAGTACACCCACACCGTAAGAATGGGAAGCCTTACCGACGTTTTCTCTTATGATGAGCTTCGCGATTTTACCGAGAGAATTGACGTCGAGATGGGTTATGTCACCGAATATTCGGTTGAGCCTAAGATCGACGGTCTTTCTGTGTCGCTTATCTATCGTGACGGTCTCTTTGTCAAGGGCGCTACCCGTGGCGACGGCGAAGTCGGTGAGGACGTTACAGAGAATCTTAAAACTATAAAGTCAATTCCATTAAGACTTAATGAGAATATCCCTTACCTTTGCGTCAGAGGCGAGGTATATATGCCCAAAAAGGTTTTTAATGACCTAAATGCGGTAAGAGAGGCGGCAGGTCAGCCCCTTTTCGCAAATCCGAGAAATGCGGCGGCGGGCTCGCTTCGTCAGCTTGATCCCAAGATAGCCGCATCAAGAAGGCTTGAAATTTTGGTTTTTAATCTTCAGGAGGGTGAGCTTTACACTGACGGACGCAAGGCAATGACCCATATTGAGTCGCTTGACCGACTTGACGAGCTTGGATTTGCAACGGTTTCTCACCGCATATCTGCAAAGGGTTATGACGCGGTAGCAGAGCATATTAAATTTCTCGGCGAGCATCGCGATGAGCTGCCCTTTGATATGGACGGTGCTGTGGTCAAGGTAAACAATCTCTCTGCACGTGTTACTATAGGTGAGGGAACCAGCACACCCAAATGGGCAGTTGCTTATAAATATCCGCCGGAGGAGAAGGAGACGAGGCTTGTTTCCATCGATCTTCAGGTCGGCAGGACGGGAGTTCTTACTCCTACGGCAAATCTTGAGCCGGTAAGGCTCGCCGGAACGACCGTTTCACGCGCAACTCTTCATAATGCCCAGTTCATCAGCGAGCGCGATATTCGTATTGGCGACACCGTTGTTGTGCGCAAGGCCGGAGAAATAATTCCCGAGATAATTCGTTCTCTGCCCGAGAAACGAGACGGATCCGAGCAGATATTTAAGATGCCCGAGATATGTCCCTCCTGCGGTGGAAGGGTAGTACGCGACGAGTGCGGCGAGGGCGCGGCTATGAGATGCGTAAATCCCGCATGCCCGGCGCAGACTGCCAGAAGCATCACCCATTTTGCCTCCAAGGGCGCGATGAACATCGACGGACTTGGTCCGCAGGTGGTAGAGCTTCTTCTTTCGGCAGGTAAGATCAGGGATATTGCCGACCTCTACACCTTAAAGGTTGAGGACATCGAAGGCCTTGACCGTATGGGTAAAAAGAGCGCGGAGAATCTTGTGAACGCCATAAGTGAGTCGAAGGAGCGCGGTCTTGAGAGACTTCTCTTCGCTCTCGGTATCCGTCAGGTAGGCGAGGTGGCTGCCGAGGAGATTGCAGGAAAAATGCGTACTCTCGACAATCTCTTTTCCGCAACATTTGAAGACTTCGCTTCCATTAAGGATATCGGAGATATTACCGCTACAGCACTTGTGGAATTCTTTGCAAGCAAGGAGACTCGCAACCTTTGCGACAGGCTTTCTTCTCTCGGACTTAAGACCGAGGCGATAGGTGAGGAAAGGGGAGAAAAATTCCTAGGACTTACCTTCGTCCTGACGGGAACACTGCCCACTATGACCCGCGACGAGGCCT
>SVTZ01000056.1 GCA_015063525.1 Oscillospiraceae bacterium | reverse complement strand
GTTCCGCTACGCTCCACACCTCATCCATTCACCTCGCAGAGCATTATTCTAACATCTAATTTCTTTTTTAACTTTTTGGTCTCACATCATTGACAAACGTACAACTAGGGCGGTTTGATTAGTCAAGCCGTCCTTTACTTTTTCGTTTTGTTGTGGTATAATAATCTTAAAAGAATGTCATGGAAAGGAGCTTTTTATGTACAAAATAGCAAAGATGACCTTCAAACCACTTATAGAAGAAAGCAGACGGGAAATAGCAGAAAAGATTGACGGTTTTTTATATATGCTATATATGAACGGTCAGATAATTAAAGAATGGATCGTTGAAATGCGAAATGATCATTACATCGCTACCACAATTACAACCGACGATGATTCCTTAGACAGTAAATACTATAACAGCCATATACGTAAAGAGCTTGCTAATTTTGAGGTTAGCTATGAAATAATTTGCGATGAGTTTAGGTCCACCGATTGTTGTCATTGTAGCGAACACAGTTATTACATATTGGCAGTAAATCCTAACGATAACTCCAGCCCGATTATTTGCGGAGATTGCGGCAAGGAGATACCTTTAATCAGAATTCCTTACCTATATCAAGAGGAAGAACACTTTTCTATATTAGGCTTTCAGTCTATGTATAAGGCTGTTGACAGATTATGGATGGAGGGATTATCCGATAGGTTCACAAAAAGACAAATTATTAATCATAAATCTCAACTTAACAAAGTAGGAATGGATATATGCACCGAGCTTGAGAAAAAGGCAGGGAACCCCGTTTATTATCTGTTAGGCAATCCTATTGGCGGTTGGTATGAGTTTGAAAAGAATAATAAGATTTTGACTTCTTGCCCTAAATGCGGTGGTGAGATCAAGACATGCGGTGGACATTGTGATGACGACTTCAATTTGTGTCATGAATGTCGCTTAGCATTTATTACACACGAAATGATAAATAAAGTTAACGATACAGAATAAAACTACTTTATGTTGACTGTTTTGGCGAAGCTATGAATATCTTGAGAGATAAAAAATACTAAGCAAGCCTTCCCTGTTGGGGAAGGTGTCACCGTAGGTGACGGATGAGGTGTATAAAACAGGGCGGTTTGAGTAAAATCAAGCCGTCCTTGACTATTTTATTGAGCTGTGGTATAATTAACTAAAATGAGAATAAATGAAAGGGCGTGATTTGTTTGAAGGGCAAGTTTGTATCAATTCCTTTTGGAATGGCATTTAAAAAATATTATTGTTCAAAATGCGGTGCAAAATTGGAAAAAGAAAAAACGCACCGAGTTGTTACCAAGGATGACAAGGATTATTATCAGTATCACAGGCACGGAACGTTTCCTCTGCGTGATTATGATGTATATGGTTATCAGTTTAAGTGTCCTTCGTGTGAAGCAAGGATTTCTTATGATGATCAGTGTATAATTGAAAGAATTCAAAAACAGCGTAAAAGCATTATTTTATCCCCTGACGAAATAAAGGAGAATTATGAGTCAAGCAGGGTAGCAAATAATAAAAGAATTTTGATTCGCAATATATTACTTCCGGTTATCTTTAATTTTATTGCTTTTACAATTGTTTACTTGTTTGTTTACAATAGAAAAGGAACATATCTTGCTATAGTTCCTGCCTTGTTTGCTCTGACCACCTTGTATATCGTCTTTGCGGCTGTAAGAGAATATAATGGAAAAGGTAAAATAAAGGTTAACCGTTCCTATTCCCACGAAAAGGTATCTCAAATGGAAAGGTTGCACGCCTACGCATCGCATAATAAAGAATTGATTGAAAAATCTAATAAGTGCTATTGTTTCTATTGTAAAAGTGTTTTTGAAAGCGGTGAAATAGATTCATACTTAAAGAATGAAGAAACCGCACTTTGTCCAAAGTGCCACATTGATTCGGTTATTCCCGATAGCATAGATGAAAACATAGATGAAAATATAATTTTGGAAATGCACGATTATTGGTTTTAATTCACTTCATAATGCTTCCCACCCCGACTGTATTGGCGAAACGATGCGTATTCTCCAAAAAGGAAAATAACCTCATCCGTCTTTTGCTACGCAAAATCCACCTTCTCACTGCGGCTCGGTCACACTCGGGGTCTGACAGTCCACCGGACTGTCATTCAATACCCTCGTGCCTCTACGCTACCCAATAGGGAAGGCTAATAAAAACAGGGCGATTTGAGAGATCAAATCGCTCTTTACATTTTCGCTCTGGCGTGGTATAATGTACTTAACCAATAAACTTGAATTTAAGGAGGCTTTATTTTATGATGAGAAGAATATCTGCTATTTTACTCTGTTTTGCAATTGTTTTTTTTCTTTGTTGCTTGCAATAACGATGTAGAGTTTACAGAAACTCAAAATAAAACTATAGTATCCGATGATGGTGCTGAATACACCTTTGTTGGTAATGAAGGTAGAGTTTGGTGTTTTGGAGAAAAGGAATTTATCGGTCATGTGGCGGGAGAAAAAAACTTCTTCGCTCATCTTACGATGATAATTAAAGCAGGAATGTATTCTGTTAATGGCAGTCAAGATGTTTTAGTTAGATATTTACCCGATAATGAATTTTACTCAATATATGTAAAATCTGATTTACTCAAAACTGAAATATCACTTGATAATTGCATTAGATTTGAGTTTGTGAAAGGCTTGTCTTCTTATAGTACTGATTATTCTCCGTCGCAAAAAGCAATAACAGATTGCGAACATTTTTTAAATGAAATTAGAAACGGAGAAACAGCAAAGGATGCAGGACTATATGAATTGGTAAAGCAACCTGATGGGATGCTTAAAAATTGTTATGTTTACGGCTACCTTTGCGGAGTTGTGCAGGAGGATATCAATTTAGTTATTCCTTTGCAAATAGTGTCATTTGATGATAAAGCATATTCCATTAATCTTGATGATGTAGAGTATGTTTTACCTGAAGAATGGATAAAAGAATTGATTGTTGAATAAAGAGTTGAAGTATCCAAATGCTTCACGTTGACTGTATTGGCGAAACGATGCGTATTCTCCAAGACGGAAAGTAAACACCTCATCCGTCTTTTACTACGCAAAATCCACCTTCTCACTGCGGCTCGGTCACACTCGGGGTCTGACAGTCCACCGGACTGTCATTCAATACCCTCGTGCCGCTACGCTACCCAATAGGGAAGGCTAATATTTCGGGGCAGTCCCAGAAATCAAATTGTCCTATTTACTTTTTCGTTCCGGGGTGGTATAATGAATGGTATTAATATATGAGTTTTAAAGGAGGGGAAAACTATGAATAATAAAAATGTAAAGTACGTATCAATTTTGCTTATTGTTTTTTGCGTTTTATTTAGCACATCATCATGTACAGGATCTTACATAACTTATACTTACGATGAATTAAAAACTGATTTAGTAAAGGCTGAGATTGTTAATTTTTCTATTACTTATGAACCAGAATGGCAAGATCATATTGAAGTTATCAAAACACTGAGTCCCGAAGAGTGTGATTATGCAATATCAGAAATTGCTAAAATGGAGTTTGAAGAAGTAATAGTTTTTGAACCAAACTGGCCTAGAGAGAATGTTCTTGTCCTTTATTACCCCTCATTTGAGCTGGAATTTTCATATGCGGGGTGGGTAGATAAAGCAACCGAGGAGAGCGAAACAGGCAAAATGGGCCATAACGTGAATGCCGAAGGACTCGAAGAACTGATAATTTATCTGTTGAATAATTAGGATACTTCATGTTGACTGTACCCACGAAGCCATGGAAATCTTGACAGACAAAAAAATTCTAACTAAATAAAACAGGGCGGCTCGCAAAAATGAGTCGTCCTATTTGCTTTTTAAAAGATTATAAACAAAAATTTTATCTTTATATATTGAAAAAATCGCTCTTTAGTAGTATAATATATTAGTTATTTAAAGTTTTATCGGTCAAAGCAGTATTTAAAATCGAGCTTTGATTGGAAAAGAGGCAAAATGTATAGAATCGTTTATAAAAAAGATCTGAATCCCACTGTTGTGATGATGGATATCGAAGCTCCCCTCGTTGCAAAAAAGGCTCTTGCCGGTCAGTTTATCATTCTGCGCGTGGACGAGGAGGGCGAGAGAATTCCTCTGACCGTTGCAGGATATGACAGAGAAAAGGGAACTGTAAAGATTATATTCCAGGTAGTCGGTGCGACCACACAGAAGCTGTCGATGAAGGCGGAGGGCGAGTACATAGAGGACTTCGCGGGTCCTCTCGGTCTGCCTACTCATCTTGACGGTCTTAATGATGTGCTTATCGTAGGCGGCGGCGTTGGCTGTGCTATTGCGCTTCCTGTGGCGGAGGCGTTGAAGGCAAATGGCGCAAAGGTCACCTCCATTATCGGCTTTAGAAATTCCGACCTCTTAATTCTTGAGGACGAATTCAAGGCTTGCTCTGACGAGATTATAGTTATGACTGACGACGGCAGCTACGGGCGAGAGGGAAACGTAACGCTTCCTCTTAAGGAGCTTCTTTCTGAGCGTAAATTTGACAAGGTTATCACCATCGGACCTCTTGTTATGATGAAATTTGTTGTTGAGGCTGTTCGTCCCACCGGAATTCCCTGCGACGTGTCGATGAATCCCATTATGATCGACGGCACGGGAATGTGCGGCGGCTGCCGACTTACCCTTAATCAGGACGGCAAGCGTGTGACGAAATTTGCCTGCGTTGACGGCCCCGATTTTAATGGATACGAGGTAGACTTTGACGAGGCTATTTCGCGCGGAAGTATGTACCGCGATTTTGAGAGGCACGCTCACGATGCGGCCTGCAATCTCTTTAAAAAGGAGGTAAAGTAAGATGGCAAAGGCAAATATGAATCCCACGAAAAATCCGATGCCCACTCAGGATGCGTTGGTACGTGCGCGCAATTTTGAGGAGGTTGCCATCGGCTACGACGAGCAGACCGCAATTGACGAGGCTCTTCGTTGCCTCTCCTGCAAGAATATGCCCTGCGTCAGCGGTTGTCCCGTAAATATCCATATCCCCGAATTTATCGAAAAAATTAAGGAAGGCGACTTTGAGGCCGCCTATCAGATAATTGCAAAAACCTCCAGTCTCCCTGCGGTATGCGGCAGAGTTTGCCCTCAGGAGACACAGTGCGAGGCAAAATGTGTCAGAGGCATCAAGGGCGAGCCTGTTGGCATCGGCCGTCTTGAAAGATTTGTTGCCGATTGGCATAACGCTCACAGCGACGCAGTACCCGAGTGTGCTCCCCAAAACGGAAAGAGAGTTGCCGTAGTTGGATCGGGTCCTTCAGGTCTTACCTGCGCCGGCGACCTTGCAAAGGCAGGCTATTCCGTAACCGTTTACGAGGCGCTTCACACCGCGGGAGGTGTTCTTGTTTACGGAATTCCCGAGTTCCGTCTGCCTAAGAGCATTGTTAAAAAGGAGGTCGAGAATCTTCGCGCTATGGGCGTTGAGATAGTTCCCAATGTTATTATCGGTAAAACCCTTACTGTTGATGAGCTGTTCCAAATGGGCTATGCGGCTGTCTTTATTGGGTCGGGCGCGGGTCTGCCTAACTTTATGGGTATTCCCGGTGAGGCACTGAAGGGCGTCTACTCCGCCAACGAGTTTTTGACCCGATCAAACCTTATGAAGGCATACCTTGACAACCCCGAAACGCCCATTATGAAGGGTGGCAGGGTTGCTGTAGTCGGCGGCGGAAACGTTGCTATGGACGCGGCAAGAACCGCGCTTCGTCTCGGCGCTGAAAAGGTTTATATCGTATACCGCCGTTCAATGGCCGAGCTTCCCGCAAGGCGTGAGGAGGTAGAGCACGCAGAGGAGGAGGGAATTGAGTTCCGTCTGCTTTGCAACCCTACCGAAATCCTCGGCTATGATAATCCCGAGGACAGACGTGACCCTAAAAACGGCTTCGTTACCGGAATTAAGTGCATCAGAATGGAGCTTGGAGAGCCTGACGAGCGCGGCAGACGTCGTCCTGTGGAAGTTCCGGGAAGCGAGTTTATCCTTGACGTTGATACCGTTATTATGTCTATCGGCACATCGCCAAATCCTCTTATCAAGTCCACAACGGACGGCCTTGACGTAAATTCCCGCGGTGGCATTATTGTCACCGAGAACGGAGCGACTACCAAAGAGGGCGTATACGCAGGCGGCGATGCTGTTACGGGTGCAGCAACCGTAATTTCGGCAATGGGCGCGGGCAAAATAGCCGCAGCGGCAATTGACGAGTACTTAAAGAACAGATAAAAAAACAAAAAAGTCACTTGTAGAAACTATGAGTGACTTTTTTATAAGAAAATTTTTGTAAGAGAAGGAGCGCAAAATGCAAAAAAATAGAAGACATATCCGCGATTTGACCGAAATTGCAATCGTTTCTGCGCTACTTTGCCTTTCGGCTCTGATATATATTCCCTTTGCCGTACCAATAACTCTGCAGACCTTGGTGCTCTTTCTGTCTCTCTTTACGCTTGGCGGTCGACGTACAAGCATTGCCACCGCAGTCTATATCGCCATTGGCGCACTGGGTGTGCCGGTGTTTTCCGGCTTTTCGGGCGGAATTGCCCGTCTTTTTGACGCAACCGGAGGTTATATATTCGGCTTACTTCTCGGAGCTATATGCTTTTGGATTCTTGAAAAGATTATGCCGGGAAATAGTTTGTTTTCCGCAGTAAAGGCCGGGGCTTCACTTTTTATGATATATCTTTTGGGTACTTCTTGGTATGCTTTTGTATACCTTAAGGGAGAGGGCTTCGGCTACCTTATATCGATTTGCGTTCTTCCGTTTATTATTCCCGACGTCGTAAAGATATACATAGCCTATATTATTTCAAAAAGAGTACCGAAGCCCTTGTAGGAGCTTCGGTATTTTTATTTTTTGTCATTCTGCTATGATAATTATCTCGCGGTTGACCGTATCCATAAATCCGCCGACGTATGCCTTTATAAATGTCTCTGCGGTTATACAGTGGTCGATCTCGTCGGTAGGCTCGTCGTCTTTCGTATATAAGGTGGAGAAAATTTCGCCGTATTTCCTCGGACCGTGCTCAGTACCGATAAAGCCGTAAGCTGAGATCCTTCTCATCTCGAAGGAGTAATGAGACGCCGCATAAAGCTTAAAGTCGATACCGACCGAAAGTGTTACGGACTGTCTGTCAATGCCCGAGAAGGTCATCACGTATTTGCCTACTATCGCAGTGCCGGGAACGTACGCCGTTAAGCTATCGCCGACGATATCGGCATATTTACCGCGCTCTCCAAGCTCTATCAGTGCGATAATGCCGTTGATAAATGAATTTGTAACGGTGTTTTCATCTCCGCACTCCTTGCATTCGCTATGTTCATCGCCCGATAACAGGGAAGAACTTCTTTCGCTGAAAATAAGATTGTCCTTAGGTATTTCAAGCGCTTCCGCGCAGTCTACGCGGTGGAAAGAGTTACTATCTGCGTCAATAATAACCATAGAGTCGATAAACATTTTCACGGGCAGGCAGTCCTCGCACTCGGATATCTCCTCGCCATCGGTTATAAGCTCGTAAAGCTCGTAGACCGTCACAGAACCGACAGTTATCTTGCCATCGATATGCTCACAGCCGGTAAAATGATAGAGGCCGGTGCTTATGTCAAAAGCAAAAAGTCTTGTTGCCGGGTCATAGTCGGTTCTGCTTGTAATATCAAGAGTATATCCTGCGCTGATATCTTCGGTAATGCCGAGGGTGAATTCAAGTCCTTTGTTCTCATCGACCGAGAATTTGCCTTTTTCAAGACGCAAGCTTGCACTAAGTCCGTTAATATTAACATAGACGGTCACTCGAAGCTCGAGGATACCGATCTCCTCTCTACCCAGCATAACGGGAATGCCTGCAATGAGATTTACGCCACAGCTTGCACTTACTATGGTGCGGCTGCCGTCTATGATGATTTCGGGATCATCATGCTCGGCTTTCTCGGTTTCAACTGCTTCAAGGAATTCTGTAAAATCGGCATATCCCGAGCTGAGTCCTCGAAGTTCAAGATATTCCTCTGCCGAGGTGTAGCAGAAGCTGAGCATATCAGCAAAGTCGGGGTCTGAATAAAGCATATTTTTGATCCCGTTCCCAATATCTTTTTCGGGAAGCATATCGTAAAAGCCCTCGATAAGGGAGGAATAGATATTAATCTCGGAAAGAAGCTCAGAAATGTCCGGAACCGAAAGTACCGCAAGGGTTCGTCCGTCACTAAGCTTGCTAAGCGATCTGATTCGTCCGAAGGTATTGTCCTCAGCCGAGGAAAGAAGCTCGTCAAAGCTTTTTACGTTTCCAACGCAGATAAGATCCCCGACAGACAGTCCGTCTGCCTTCTCAAGAGCAAGGAAATAGTCTCCCGAGCTCTCCGAGAAGTCAAGATTGTAGGGATAATATCCGGGATCTTCGTCCTCAAGAGCTGCAAGGTAGATAACCTCGCCGGTAGGGATGATTTCCTTTGTCTCCTCTTTCTTGACGGAGAATATCAGCTCGCAAAGGCCGAAGTCAAGTAGCACAACGCCTCCCGATCTCCTTACCGCGAAGCTTGCTCCCTCGGAGTAAGGCAGGACAGGACTTACAGTCCATACGCCATCGCCTTCGCTTGTGAGATTGTAGTCAATGGGATTTTGTGGATCGTCAAAATAAGCGTCCGTTATCCGCAGGTGCTCTCTGATATAATCCTCGGGCTCGGGGCAGATTATCTTAAAAGAAAAATCGATCTCCCGTTCAAAAAGATAGATAGGTCTGCCGCTGTATTCCGGAAGGGCAATATCCGACTTCAAATCAAAGCTTTCGCCGCAACGGTTGCAGTAATATCTGTTTTTCGTTTCGCCGTCCTCTGTAACCTCGGTAACCGTGTAGTCGTGGTAGGTAGTATTAACTGCGCGCTCTTCTGTACTGCCGCATGTCTCGCAGACTCTCTGCTCGCTGCCCTGACGGTCGCAGGAGGGCTCGCTTACCGTCTCCCATTCGCCAAAGCTATGGCCGTAAGCGCTTGTGATCTCGGTCTGTACACGGCCGCAGTCGCAGGTTCGGGTAATTATTCCGTCTCTGTCACAGAAAAGCTCGCTTACGACGGTTGTCTGATCGTATGAGCATACGTGGGCATTTGGTTTGTCAAGTAATATTTCAATTATTTCGTCAATCTGCTCGCAGGAGCAGGTCAGCGCACATACGAGCGCCAGCAGCGCCGTACATACGAGGATTTTAATAGCTTTTTTCATGTTTTAGGAGTCCTCACTTTTTTGTAACCGTGGGGCACATATTTTTACAATATAATTGTAGCATAAAATTTTTCATTTTTCAACCCTTAATTTAAAAGCGGGCGCGATATGGAAAAAATTATACTAAATAAAAAAAGCGTCCTCTTACTTGACAGCCGAGTCAAAAAATGTTAATATATATTCGTAAGAGTATGCAAATTTCCGAAAAAGAAAGGAAAAGTCGGCTGCTATGAAATCAATAAGAGATATATACAAAATAGGAAAGGGTCCTTCCTCATCACATACTATGGGCCCTGCCAAGGCGATGAGCATTTACGTGTCCGAGCATCCCGAGGCAGACAGCTACCGCGTTATACTTTTTGGCTCGCTTGCTGATACCGGTGAGGGACACGGAACCGATAAGGCGGTAGATAGCGTGACTGAAAAGGAGGTTGAGGTTATCTTCAACACCGTTGACCGTGATCTTCCCCACGAGAACACGATGGATATCTACTCGGTAAGGGACGGCGTAACCTATGGCAGAATGCGTGTTATGAGCGTCGGCGGCGGCGATATCGAGATAGAGGGCAGAGAAGGCGAGGGTGTTTCAAACGTCTATCCCGAGAGCAGCTTTGCCGATATTTCCGAGTTTTGTAAGGGCAACGAGCTCCGACTCTCCGACTATGTCTTTATTCGTGAGGGAGAGGATATCAGAGATTTCCTATATACCGTCTGGACTACTATGAAAAACGCAATTCACGAGGGACTTACCACCTCGGGAATTCTCCCCGGCGGTCTTGAGGTGGAGAGAAAGGCGCAGCATCTCTATAATCAGCGCCATATCGATGAGCGCGAGGTCACTCGCGAGAACCGTATAGTTTGTTCCTACGCCTATGCGGTAAGCGAGCAGAATGCAGAC
>SVTZ01000055.1 GCA_015063525.1 Oscillospiraceae bacterium | reverse complement strand
CGGATTTTTAAGAAGTGCGATAGTAGCGTCGCATATCTCAGCAAGGTTAAAGGAGCATATCGAGCAGGCCATACCTACCGCAATACCGAGGTTTGGTGAGACCAAGATATTCGGGAAGGTGGTGGGAAGCAAGGAAGGCTCCTGCATCGTGTTGTCGTAGTTCGGAACGAAGTCAACAGCATCCTTATCAATTCCGCTAAATAATTCGTGGCAGAAATCATCAAGCTTTGCCTCGGTGTATCGAGATGCAGCGTAGGCCATATCTCTTGAATAGTGCTTACCGAAAGAGCCTTTAGAGTCTATGAAAGGATGAAGAAGAGCCTCATGTCCTTTAGTCAAACGGACCATCGTTTCATAAATAGAGGCGTCACCGTGAGGATTAAGACGCATAGTCTGTCCCACGATGTTGGCGCTTTTTGTTTTTTGCTTTGTCAAAAGGCCCATATCGTACATAGTATAAAGAAGCTTTCTATGCGCCGGCTTAAAGCCGTCAATCTCAGGAAGAGCACGAGAAACTATGACGCTCATTGCGTATGGCATATAGTTCTTCTCAAGAGTCTCGGTTATAGGCTGGATAGTCGCTACAGCCTCGTTCTCCATTGGATTATCTATAACTTTCTTTTTAGCCATTTCTTCCCTGCCTTAGGTTTATTATGGTGTGCGCCGCAGCGCGAATCATTCTGTTGTAAAGAGCAAGTCCGACGCCCTCCTTCGAAGGCAGAGGGGCGTAGATCATATCGTAGCTATGCTTGTCCGCCTCTCGGAGAACGGAAAACAGGTGACGTGCCTGCTCATTTATGTTATCCCGCTTACCGAAAATATAAAGTTCGGCCTCCGGGAGCACCCTTTTGAAAAAAGCCTCATCATCGCTGTAACAAAGTATTGCAACCTTAGAAGTGCCTTTCTCGGAAATATATCGAATTATTTCATCGCGCCCGCCGTCGAGAAGTACAACCGGAGCCTTTGGAGCATAATGGCGGTATTTCATTCCGGGAGAAAGCGCAACCTCGCCTTCACGTAGCATTCCGGTCACCGCATCGGCTATGGAAACCGGTGCAACACAGGCAAGCTCATCCACGGTTATTCTCCCCGGACGAAGTAGAGTCAGTGAGTTATCGTCCTCAATCTTCACTATAGTAGACTCAAGGCCGATATCACATTCTCCGCCGTCAATTATCATATCAATACGTCCCTTCATATCGTCGATAACGTGGAGCGCATCGGTGGGAGAAGGGCTTCCGGACAAATTTGCCGACGGTGCGGCGATGGGTCTGTCAGACAAAGCAATAAGCCTTCTCGCAATAGGATTCGACGGGCACCTTACAGCAACGATATCAAGTCCGCCTCGTGTCTCGGCGGGAACAATGCTTTTCGCCTTCATAACAACCGTCAGGGGACCGGGCATAAACCTTTCGCTAAGCTTATAATATACGTCGCTTGTATAGGTATATTTTTCAGCCTCGGAAGGATCACAAATATGCAAAATAAGAGGATTATCCGATGGTCTTCCTTTTGCGGCAAATATTTTTTTAGCCGCCTTGGGATCTGTACCGTCACCGCCGAGTCCGTATACCGTCTCGGTTGGAAAAGCAACTAATCCCCCCGCTTTGATAATTTCTGCCGCGTTTTTAATCTCGTTTTCAAAAAATTCCGAATTGCAAGGATCGATGGCAACAATTTTAGTTTCCATTCTGTTCCCCCTTAAGACGCTCGGCGGTATCAGCGGCAATCAGGTCGTCAACGATACAGTCGATATCTCCGTTCAGGAAAGAACCGAGAGTATACACGGTTTTGTTAATTCTATGATCGGTAACGCGGGACTGGGGATAGTTATAGGTTCTGATCTTCTCGCTTCGGTCACCGCTACCAACCTGACTCTTCCTCGTGGAGGCGATCTCCTCCTCCTGAGCGCGAAGCTTCATATCGTAGAGCTTAGTGTAAAGGAGTTTTAAGGCCTTTTCTTTATTTTGAAGCTGACTTCTCTCCTGGTCGCACTCTATAACTATTCCCGTAGGCTTATGAGTAAGTCTTACCGCGGACTCGGTCTTGTTGATATGCTGACCGCCTGCGCCGCTTGACTTGCAGGACTCGAATTTAAGATCGGCGGGATTTACCTCAACCTCAACATCATCAGCCTCAGGAAGCACCGCTACTGTAACTGTAGAGGTCTGAATTCTTCCGTTTGACTCGGTGACGGGAATACGCTGAACGCGGTGTACACCGCTTTCAAACTTAAACCTTGAATAAGCGCCCTCGCCTATTACGTTAAAGGTTATTTCCTTAATTCCGCCAAGCTCAGTGTCGTTAAGGCTTACGACTTCGGTCTTAAAGCGTCTTGCAGTCGCGTACATCGTATACATTCTGTAAAGATCCGCACCGAAAAGAGCCGCCTCTTCACCGCCGGCTCCCTGCCTTATTTCGACTATAACGTTACGCCCGTCGTTTGGATCTCTCGGCATAAGAAGGATCTTAAGCTCCTCGGTCAGCCTCTCGGTAAGGAGCTTATATTCCTTATACTCCTCCTCAGCCATTTCGCGAAGCTCAGCGTCGAGCTCAGAGTCACGCATCATCTCGTCGGAATCATGAAGAACGCGTTCTGCCTCTTTATATTCCCTGAATTTTTCAATTATAGGCTCAAGAGACTTGTACTCCTTTATAAGCTCGGCGTACTTTTTATTATTGCTGACGACCTCAGGGAGAGTCATCATTTGCTCGATCTCCCTGTATCGGTCGTCTGCTTTTTGCAGTTTACTAAATATCATTATTACACCCCAAAAAATTACTTGAATAATTTATTGAGGAATAACTATTTTACGAATGCACAGAATGCCTCGTAGGTCGAATAAACGTCAGCCTTGGAAACGAGCTCGTAGGGAGCGTGCATAGAAATTACCGGAACGCCAAGGTCAACGGTCTCTATATTATGGTTTGCAATATACATAGCAACGGTTCCGCCGCCGCCCATATCTACCCTGCCGAGCTCGGCAGTCTGCCAGATAACACCGTTATCGTTAAAGAGCTTGCGAATGAAGCCCACAAACTCTGCGGTAGCATCATTGGTGCCGGATTTGCCTCTTGAGCCGGTGTACTTGCTCATAGTAGTACCGCAGGAAAGCATAGCACTGTTGCGCTTTTCATAAACGTCAGCAAAATTAGGATCGTAGCAAGCTGTAACGTCTGCGCTGAGGCACTTGCTCTTTCCTCTTACAACGATAGGATTCTTGCCGAGAGCTACGGAAATCTCGGAAATAAGATCTACAAGAAATGCCGACTGCATACCGGTAAGACCAACCGAGCCGATCTCCTCCTTGTCGGCAAGAACGACCATAACGGTCTGCTTGGTGTCAGGGTTGTCAAGAAGGGCGGTTACCGCAGGATAGGAGCAAACCCTATCATCGTGACCGTAGGAAGCAATAAGGGCTCTGTCAAAACCGATATCACGCGCCTTAAATGCAGGAACGAGAGAAAGCTCTGCCGAAATAAAGTCCTCCTCGGTAACACCGTACTTCTCGTTAAGAATAGAGAGGGCGGTAAGCTTGATCTTATCAGAAACCTCCTTATCGTCATAAGGAAGACCGCCTATGAGAATGTTAAGAGTCTCGCCACTGATAGCGCTGCCGAGAGGTTCCTGCGACTGCTTTGCTCCAAGGTGAGGAAGAAGATCGTTGATATAGAATACGGGATCGCTGTCATCCTCTCCAATGCAAACCTTAACCACCTCGCCGTCTGACTTTACCATAACGCCGTGAATAGCAAGAGGAATAGCTGTCCACTGATACTTCTTGATGCCGCCATAGTAATGGGTCTTAAGGAATGCCATGCCGGAATCCTCATACATAGGAACCTGCTTCAAATCAAGTCGGGGCGCGTCAACGTGGGCGGCAAGAATTCTGATGCCGTCCTTTTCAAGATCGTTTTCGCCTACGCTAAAGAGGATAAGGCTCTTGCCGTGCTGATTAAGATATTTCTTATCACCCACGGAAATTTTATCACCAAATTTATACTCGGTGTAGCCCTTTGCCCTTGCAAGCTCGATAGCTGCCTCGGTAGCCTCGCGCTCGGTTTTGGCGACGTCAAGGTATTTCTTATAACCCTCGGAATAATCATAGATATCCTTGATCTTCTCGGGGGTTGCCTCTTCGTAAATGTTCTTCTTTTTGTAGGAAAGCTTGTCAAGCATTTCCTGTCCGATTGTCTTTTCGCTCATTTTTATCTTTACCTTTCAAAATTATTTTCTAAGTATTATTGTTGCCACTCTCTGAACCTCGTCATTCAGTTCATCAAGGTTGGAGTCATTGGTTATTACAAGGTCACAACGGGATATCAGCTCAGCAGATGAAAGCTGAGAATTAATTCTTTGCTCCGCCGCCTCTCTTGACAGACCGTCGCGCTCCATAATTCTAAGAATACGAGTCTCCCTATCCGCAACGACGCATAGCGTAAGATCGCATTCCTTGTCAAACCCCGATTCAAAAAGAACAGGAGCATCAACCAGAGCTGCCTTGTATCCCATTTTGGAAAGCACCGATAGCCTCCGCCTCGTCTCGTCAAGAATAAATTTATGGCTGATGGCGTTAAGCCTGTTCAGGCGTTCCTCCGAATTCTCGCCGCAAAAAACCATCGATGCAAGTCTTTTACGGTCAAGGCTTCCGTCTGACGATAATATCTCTAGCCCAAACTCTTCCGTTAAAGCACGAAGACATGGGCTGTCATTGTTTATCATCTCGCGATATACGGCGTCGGTATCAATCGACGGAATGTTATGCAGTAGAAAAAGCTCCGAGACCATTCCCTTTCCGCTTCCGCTTCCGCCGCAAAGTCCAATAACCTTCATAAGTATATATCTCCTCTAGTATCATATTATACAATAAAATAATATCGATTGTCAAGATTTTCTATTAACGCTTTCGCAAAAAATGAATAATATATAATGATTTTTCTTTGAAGAGAGGTTTTTATGGCAGGCGGCAAAAAATCACAAATTAACAAATACTACGCGGCGGCAAACGGATACCGCGGATTCGTCAGCTGCTTTGATGAGATTTTCCCCTCGGGCAGATTCGACAGAATTTACGTTCTGAAGGGAGGTCCAGGTACGGGAAAAAGCAGCCTTATGAAAAAGGCTGCCAAGTCTCTCGCAGAAAATGACTGTGAGATAGATGAAATATACTGCTCATCAGATCCGCACTCGCTTGACGGAATAATAGCAAGATTGGGTAAAAAGAGCGTAGCGATAATCGACGGTACAGCACCTCATGAGAGAGATGCCAAAATCCCGGGCGCGGCAGACGAGATCATAAATCTTGGAGATAATTGGGATACACGCTTTCTCGCTGCGCAAAGAGAGGAGATAACCGATCTGTCTCGCGAGAAGTCAAAGGCCTACTCGGCAGCGTATTCCTATCTTGGAATCGCAGGCAAATGCGCCGATTATATCTTTGGCACAATCAAGAATATTTTTAACAAAAACGGGGCAAATAATAAGGCAGAAATTATTTTTGAAGAAATTAATGCCGTTGCATACAGTGAGCAAAGGTCTATGCTTACCTCCTCATTTGGACGGTACGGACACTATATAGTTGAGGGACTTAACTCTTTTGCAAGAAGGGAGGTAGAAGTGTGCGGAGACGAGTTTGCTACGACGCTTCCTTGATTTCTGTATTGATTTTCTTCGAAAAAAAGGTTGCGATTTTGTTAATTTCCCTTCTCCGCTTGATTTTAGTCATAGCGACGGAATATTTATTCAGGAAAATGACTTTCTTATTATTCCCTCGCTTAACGGCGAGATAAACGCTGACGAATTTATTGGACGATGCAGCGATACCGAGTGTATAAGACAGGCGAAAAGTATGCACAGAGAGGCGCTGGAGGAGGCGAAGCGTTGGTTCTCAATAGCCTCCGATTTTCATTTCAGGTTGGAGGAAATATACTCAAGAGCTATGAATTTTGAAAAAAACGATGAGATTTTGTCACAAAAGCTTATCGAGATCAAGAATATTCTCGAAAATAGCCGATAATTTTCATTCGTTTCTTGACTTATTTTTATATTTATGGTATCATAATAAAAGGCACGCAAAATTTGCGTGCCTTATAAGTGAATTATTTTGATTTTGAAACGATCCTTGCGGTATCTCTCGCGATAACAAGCTCCTCATTAGTGGGAATCATATAAACGAGAACGTCGGAATCATCTGCAGAAAGTCTGACCGGCTCGTTTGAGTGTCCGAAGGTGTTTCTCTCCTTATCAAGCTTTACGCCAAGGTACTCAAGTCCCGAAAGGGCGTTTTCCCTGATATAAGGAGTATGTTCACCTATGCCTGCTGTGAATACAATGCCGTTAAGGCCACCCATTGCCGCAGAGTAAGAGCCGATGTATTTCTTTATCTGATAGCAAAGCATATCGAAGGCAAGCTTCGCGCGCTCATTCCCTTCTCTCATCGCGCGTTCAACGTCACGCGAGTCAGAGCCCACTCCGCTTATACCGGCGAAGCCGCACTGCTTGTTCATATAGTTGTCCATTTCCTTGGGAGTGTAGCCCTTCTTCTCCATAATGAAAGGAACGATTGCAGGGTCGATAGATCCGCATCTTGTACCCATTAGGATACCGTCAAGAGGTGTAAAGCCCATAGACGTATCAACGCACTTTCCGTCCTTTACCGCAGATATGGACGAGCCGTTTCCGATATGGCATGTAACGATCTTCGTTCCCTCTGCCTTGCCGCCCATAAGCTTTATCATTTCACCGCTGACGTATCTGTGAGAGGTGCCGTGCATACCGTAGCGGCGAATGCCGTACTCCTCGTACATATCGTAAGAAATACCGTAGGTATATGCCTCCTTGGACATCGTTTGATGGAAGGCAGTGTCAAATACGAGAACCTGAGGTGTGGCGGACATTGCTTCAAGACAACCCTTAATTCCCATAATATGTGCAGGGTTATGCAAGGGCGCATAAACGATGCATTTTTCGACCGCAGAAAGGACCTCATCGTTAAGAAGTACCGACTCAGCGAAATAATGTCCTCCGTGAACGACTCTATGACCTATAGCCTCGATATCGTCAGTGGAATTAAGACAGCCAACTGCGCTGTCAACGAGTGTATCAACCAAAAGCTTCATTGCGGCGGAGTGATCGGCAAGATCGGTTTCCTTTATATACTCATCCTTGCCTGCGGATTTATGGATAATTCTAGAGCCCCTGATACCTATTCTCTCGCAATTTCCCTTTGCCAGAACCGCCTCGGTGTCGGTATCGAGAAGCTGATATTTAAGCGAGCTTGAGCCTGCGTTTATTACCAGAACTTTCATTTACAAAATCTCCTTTTTTCTGTGATTTACAGAAGTATTATACACTAAAAGCAATAATTAATCAACATCTTTTTTTATGAATCTCTAAAATTTTAAAGGAAGGAAGCAGATAATGAAGGTCGCTGCGATAATTGCGGAATATAATCCGTTTCATAACGGTCATAAGTATCAGATAGATAAGATCCGCGAAATACTCGGAAGCGATACCGTCGTAATCGCAATTATGTCAGGCAATTATACCCAGCGAGGCGAGCCTGCTATCGCGGACAAGACCATTCGCGCCGAGGCTGCCGTTATGTGCGGTGTCAATCTGGTGCTCGAGCTTCCCTTCCCATTCTCTATGTCCAGCGCCGAATTCTTTGCTAAAAGCGGTGTGTGTATTGCAAACGCGACCGGCGTCGTTGACTATCTTGTTTTCGGAAGTGAAAGCGGTGATATAAGAGAGCTTTCGGATATCGCCTCTATTATGGCATCAAGCGAGTATCAGCTTACTCTTGAGTCCTTGACAAATGATGCAGAATACAAGGAATACGGCTATCCCGAGCTATGCGAGATCGCGCTTACCAAGCTTTACGGTAAGGAAATTAGAAGATCACACCTCTCTCCAAACAATATACTTGCTATCGAATATATCAAGGCTCTTCACGTTTCGGGAAGCAATATTTCTCCGATGACAATAAGGCGCGAGGGGGCTGGATACAACGATATAATTAATCCTATGGCTGAGTTTCAGAGTGCAACGGCAATAAGAGAAGAGCTGATCTCCGTCGGAAGCTCTGCCCTTGATTATGTGCCTGAAAATGCAAAAAAAGTATATTTGAAGGCAATAGAAAACGGTAAAATGCCATCAGACAGCACAAGGCTTGACTCGGCTGTTATCGCATCACTCAGATTAAACTCCCCTTCAGCATGGGTGGATATTCACGATGCCAAGGGAGGTTTATATAACCGCCTCTGCGACCTAAGCGCAGAAGCAACAGGCATTTCCTCCTTGACGTATCTTACCGAGACCAAAAAGTACACCAAGGCTAGAATCAAACGTGCAATATGGAACACTTACTTCGGCGTTACCTCCTCCGACGTAAAAGAGCTTCCGCATTACACTCAGGTGCTTGCTATGGACGAAATAGGACGGTCGGTACTGAAAAGGATCAAGAAAATGAGCGACTTTCCCGTTATCACAAAGCCCTCATCGTACAGAGATTACGGCTTTGAGGTTATCTCGCAAAAGGAGCTTTCAAACAAGGCGGATGCGGTTTACGGACTAACGCTGAAAAACGCGAATTCAGGACGTTTTCCCCTAACATTTACGCCTTTTGTCAAGAAATAACCTCTCTTGCGAATTATTAACCCATCTAACTTTGTCGAAGGCATTTACATCCAGATTTTGATTTGATATCATATACTCGGTGGACAAGTATGTCGTCATTTTCAAATAAAACGAAAGGAGTACATATCTATGTTAAATTTTGAAGGCGTAACAAGCGAAGAGTTTGTTGAATACAAGGGCAGACCCATCGTGCGTCAGGGCGACGATATCTTCTACGGCGACCTTTCCGAAAAGTACTACGTCTATATGATGATCATGTCGGACAAAAAGTCTCCTAAGGGTGACTGTGACGTACCCGGTACCATTATGGTACAGCTGCTTGACAGCAAGACAAAGAAGCCCGAAAAGCAGAAGATTACAAACGGACTTGCTGAGGCCTTTGACTTTGCTGAGGCCTGGCTTCGTTACAACGATAAGGACTGATTTTGAAAATTAGCGTGCGCACATTCAACGTGCGCAAGGAGGTAAAAAATGAATAACAAAAAAACAAGCAATCTACTGCGGTTGATTGCTTTTTTTCTAACCACCGTTATACTCGTATGCACCTTCGGCTTTACGGTTGACGGCTGGACACTGACGGATAACCGTCAGGATAATTCAAACGCAAACGTTCCGGGAAATAACCAGATGTCGGATAATAAAAACCCTGACGGAAACCCGGACAGTGGTAACTTAGGCAACGAAATTCCCGACGAACCGCAGATTTACATACCCGAGTATACAAATCCTCTTACCGGTCTTGAGACTACAGAGGAGTTATCTAAAAAATCTCCGCTTGCCTTCATTATGGATGGGAATAAGCCTCTATTCGGAGTTTCAGATGCAGATATTCTCTGCGAAATTCCCGTCGAGGACGGTAATACAAGGCTCATTACCTTTATATCAAGTACGGACAACCTGTGGAAAATAGGCTCGTTTGCCCCCTGTCGGGGATATATCGGCAACGTTATTAAATATTTCGGCGGAATTGCAGTTTCGGCAGGATACGACGATTTTACTAGATACGCAAGCTGCGATCTCGGGAACAGCATTTTTGATTTAACGGTAAGAGGGGGATATTATTACACCGAGCATCAGGATAACTTTTATACCAATAAAGACCTACTTGATGCAGGATTATCTCACTCAGGAATCCATGGCGAGGTAACTGAGGCTACAGCTCTTCCCTACGTTTTCACAGATTTTGGTGAAGATAATGTCATAGGCGATACATCCGCAAAAGAGATTTCAATCACTCAGTCTCGTGATACAAACGCTAACCTTTCCTACGATGAGACTACAAAGCTCTATGCACTTTATAAAAACAATAGCAAACTGTGCGATACACTTAGCGGAAATCAGCTTGAATTTACAAACTGCTTCGTTTTATTTGCCGATTCCGTAACTTACGATAAATCTGAATACTCTCAAATCGTGGTTGATACCATTGGAAGCGGAAAGGGATATTATTTTACGGAAGGCACCGCGACGGAAATCTACTGGACAGCAACCGCTGCAGGACTTATGACATTTTATTCCGCGAAAGGCGAAAAACTAACTGTTAATCGCGGCAGCTCCTATATATGCTATATGAAGTCATCCAAAACACAGGATATTAGCTTTTCATAAAATAAAACCGAGTCACTTTGACTCGGCTTTATTTTCTTTTTCTCTAATAAATATTGGAAAAGAGACTCATAATTTCTAATTATCGTGTGATACTAATTTCAAGCGATAATTCTTCGCTTTGAATTTTGGTACACAAAGGAGAAATATATGAAAGCAACCGGAATTGTCCGAAGGATCGATGACCTTGGACGTGTGGTTATACCTAAAGAAATAAGAAGGACTATGCGGATCAAGGAGGGAGACCCGACGCTGACAACATTGACACCCACCACCCGATTTGTGTACGCTATGACGGATTTATCCAAGCGAATTGGAGTAGAATAACGAAAAAACACCCTGCACTACATAGTGCCAG
>SVTZ01000054.1 GCA_015063525.1 Oscillospiraceae bacterium | reverse complement strand
ACCATATCGGCAAGTCTTACCTCAAGGCTTCCCGACATATCGGAAGATAGTGTCACGGTATTGCTTATCGGGTCGATATTCGTTACGAAGGCGCGGGAGCCGAGAGATATTCCAAGGCCCTTGCGCTGGCCTACAGTATAGTGAATTATTCCCTTATGGCGGCCGAGAATGCGACCGTTTTCGTCAATAAAATCACCTTCAGGGCACTTTCCTGCCACGCTTTCGATATATTCGGTGTGATTTCCCTCAGGAAGGAAGCATATCTCCTGACTATCCTCTCTGTTCGCGGCTGAAATTCCCTGCTCTGCGGCCTTTTTGCGGATATCGGTCTTAGTTCCGCTGGAAAGAGGTAAAACAAGCCTTGAGAGGATATTCTGCGGAAGCCTATAGAGCATATATGTCTGATCCTTGCGCGTATCCTCGGCAATTTCAAGGGCAAATCTCCTATTCTCTTCCTCACCGACAACTTTAACGCGTGCGTAATGACCGGTTGCTATAGCATCAAAGCCGTTATCCATAGCAAAACGGTAAAGACCGGCAAATTTTACCCTCTCATTGCAGATGATACAAGGGTTGGGAGTTCTTCCCGCCACGTATTCCGAAACGAAGTTTTCCTTAATTATATTAAATTCCTCGGAGCAGTCTATCTCGTGGAGCTTGATTCCTATCGAAGCGCTAGCCTCTCTCGCCGCGCCCATCTCGGTGTGCTCGTGCATTTTAAGCACCGCACCTTCGACAGAATGGCCCTCATCCAAAAGCTTTTTCGCCGCGAAGGCGCTGTCAACTCCGCCGCTGATTCCTACAAGAATTCTCATTTAATTTTCTCCAAAAATGCAGAATTTTGTCAGATTATGCAAATTAATGTTGTCATATATACAAGTATCCACGGTTTTAAAGTAAAAACCGTGGATGGATGCGACTCAAAATCTATTCGTCGTCGTGAGCCTTTTCGATCTCAAAATCTACGGGTCTGCCGATCTTCTGATAATAGTCGGCGACGGCGGTCTTAATAGCCTCCTCGGCGAGAACCGAGCAATGCACCTTTACGGGAGGAAGACCGTCAAGAGCTTCAACTACCACACTGTTGGTAAGCTTAAGAGCCTCCTCGATAGTATGCCCCTTAACAAGCTCGGTAGCCATAGACGAGGTCGCAATTGCCGCGCCGCAGCCGAAGGTCTTGAACTTGCAATCGGTGATAACGTCGTTCTCATCGATCTTCAGGTACATTTTCATTATATCGCCGCACTTTGCGTTACCTACTACGCCAACGCCGTCGGCATCCTCTATTTCACCAACGTTTCTGGGATTGGTGAAGTGATCCATAACCTTTTCGCTGTATTTCATTTTTCCGTTCCTCTTTTTTTACTTAATTGCCGTTTCTTTTTTTACAACTTCTTCCCAAAGGGGACTCATATTGCGGAGTTTTTCTACTATAGGAGCGACGTTTTCGATAATGTAATCGATATCCTCGTCTGTGGTGTCCTTTGTGATAGAGAGTCTCAGCGATCCGTGAGCCTTCTCGTGGGGAACTCCGATTGCAAGCAACACGTGTGACGCGTCAAGCGATGCGGATGAGCAGGCCGAGCCGGTGGATGCGCAGATGCCCGCCATATCAAGCCACATAAGCATACTCTCGCCCTCGATAAACTCAAATCCGATATTTACGAGGCCGGGAAGGCGCTTGGTTCTGTGTCCGTTAAGGCTTGAATAAGGGATCTTCGTCAGCTCCTCAATAAGTCTGTCGCGCTTTTCTGCCACCTCGGGAAGATACTTAAGGTTCTCCTTCGCAAGCTCAAGCGCCCTTGCAAGGCCGACGATATATGGCAGATTTTCGGTACCGCCTCTCTTACGCTTCTCCTGACCGCCGCCCTCAATAAGGTTGCCTATTACAACGCCCTTTCGGATAAAGAGCAGGCCAATGCCCTTGGGAGCGTGAAGCTTGTGTCCCGAGAGAGCAAGCATATCAACCTTAAGCTTTGAAAGGTCGATGTCCATATTACCGACCGCCTGAACTGCGTCGGTAAACATCAAAGCACCCTTAGCGTGGGCAATCTCTGTTATCTCCTCTATAGGCTCGATAGTGCCTATCTCGTTGTTGGCATACATAATCGCAACGACGGCGGTCTTTTCGGTAACGAGAGAGCGAAGCTCGTCAAGGTCAACGATGCCGTCGGAATCGGTATTGACGTAGCTTACCTCAAAGCCCTCCTTTTCAAGCGCCTCGCAGGTGTTGAGAACAGCGTGATGCTCGATCTTGCTCGTAACTATATGGGTTCTTCCCTTCTTCTTCATTCTCATCGCCGCGCCGCGAATAGCCCAGTTGTCAGCCTCGGTGCCGCAGGAGGTGAAATATATCTCTCCCGCAGTACAGCCAAGGACATTTGCTATCCTCTCTCTGGCGTCGTCGAGAATATCCTTTGCCTCAATGCCCTTTGAATGCTGGCTGGAGGGATTGCCGAAGTCGCGCTCAAAGCAAGGCATCATTGCATCTATGACCTCGCGGCTTACCGGTGTGGTTGCCGCGTTATCTGCATATACAAATCTTTTCAAGATTCTTAAAAATCCTTTCTTTTTTTATCTTTTTCACTGACCGTAGTTATTGTATACCATTTTTGTGGATATTTCAATAGCTTTGTATAACATAAATGTTAATTTTTCGTGAACGACGGCAAAAGCCGCGCCAGACGGTAAAATATCCTATTCGGCTTGACAAAGGGTCAGGAAAAATATATAATAAAAGAAGAAAAACCATCGGAGGTAGATTATGTACACAATCGGAATTGACCTTGGAGGAACTAATATCAAGGCAGGTCTTTGCGACGATTCCCTTAAGATAATCGACAAGGATTCCGTTCCTACTCTCGCCTATCGCCCCGGCGAGGAGATAGTCAAGGATATGGCGGCACTTGCCGAGAGGCTTATCGAAAGAAATCAGCTTAAAATCGGTGATATTGAGTACGTTGGTATTGCAGCTCCGGGTACGGTTAACACTAAAAGTGGGCAGGTTGAATACGCAAACAATCTTCCGTTTAAGCACTTTCCTATTGCGGATATTTTCAAAAAATATCTTCCCATAAACAAGATATATCTTGCCAACGATGCGAATGCAGCGGCTCTCGGTGAGTCTCTTGCAGGAGCAGCAAGAGGCAGTAAAAGCTCTATAATGGTAACCCTTGGTACGGGCGTCGGCGGCGGCATCGTTATCGGCGGAAAGCTCTTCACCGGCGGACTAAACGACGCGGCAGGCGAGCTCGGACATATGGTTATACACGTGGGAGGAAGGCTATGCTCCTGCGGCAGACGCGGCTGTTGGGAGGCTTATTGCTCAGCAAGCGCTCTTACCGATATTACAAAAACGAAAATGAATGAGCTAAGGATCAAAGGTATTCCCTCCCTGCTATTTGACTGCGCCGACCGTGAGGGCAAGGTAAGCGCGAGAACCGCCTTCAACGCGAAGGTGCGCGGCGACAAGCACGGCGAGGAGATCGTAAACGAATACATATCCAACCTTGCTTGCGGCATAACCAACCTTATTAATATGTTCCAGCCCGAGATAATCTGTATCGGCGGCGGCGTTTCCAATGAGAAAAGCGGCATTGCCGAGCCGGTATCCGCAATAGTCTCAACCGAGCAGTATACAAGACATAACGAGAAGAAAACTCAAATAAAGATTGCCGCCCTGGGCAACAACGCGGGAATAATCGGCGCAGCAGGATTGGGAAGATAATGTAATAAAACAAAGAAAAAGCAATATAAAAAGCGAGAAAACCGTAAAATTTAGGTAATCTCGCTTTCTTGTTTTGTATTTTTGTTTTTAAACATCTTCTCCGGTGTAACGGCTTGCCTGTGTGGTGAAGAGGCGGTGATATTCGCCTTTTTTCGCCATCAGCTCCTCGTGAGTGCCGACTTCGGTGATCTCGCCACCCGAAATAACGACGATCTTACTTGCGCTGACGGCACTTGAGAGGCGGTGGGAAACGAAAACGGTGAGCTTGTCGTGCGAAAGCTCGGTGAAGCGGTCAAAGACCTCCTTTTCGGCTATGGCATCGAGAGACGCCGTCGGCTCATCGAGAATAAGGATATCCGAGTCCTTATAGAAGGCGCGGGCAACAGACAGCTTCTGCCACTGGCCGCCCGAAAGCTCGATTCCTTCCTCCTCAAAGAGGCGTGTCAGGGGCGTTTCATAGCCCTTAGGAAGCCTTCCTATAAACTCATCGGCGCTCGCTCTGTCAGCAGCGGTAATTATTTCGCCCATATCCTGTTTCCTGCCCACATCGCCGAAGGCGATATTATCAGCGGCGGTCTCAGCATATCTGCCGAAGTCCTGGAAGATGATGCCGAAGAGGTCGTAGAGCGCCTTAACGTCATATTCACGGATATCGCGTCCATCAAGAAGTATCACGCCATCGGTGGGGTCGTAAAGCCTTGTCAGAAGCTTGATTAGCGTGGTCTTTCCCGCGCCGTTAAGTCCAACGAGAACGACCGAGTCGCCGGGTGCAAAGGTGAGGTTTATATTCTTAAGAACGTCTTTCTTGGTTCCGGGATATCGGAAGGAGACGTTTTTAAATTCAATGGTATGATCACTTCCCTTTTTTGCCTTAAGAGGCTTGGCAGCCGTCGGAACTACGGTAGGCTCTTCTTTCATAAAGTCGATCATATTATTGATAAACAAAGTGCCCTCGTAAATGGTTGCGGTTGCGGTGAGAAGGGTGGTGACGTAGCCGGTAATGGATGTAAGCGCGCCGGTATAAAGCGAATAATCGCCTATCTCGCCGTCAAGATATATCACCTTATAGGCAACGTATATGAATAAAAGGCAACTGGCAAGAGAGGAGACAAGACCAACGATAAGCTGGGTCACGCCCTCCTTTACTATAAGCCGCTTTAAGCCTTCGTAGTATTTTTTAAATACCTTCTTATATTTTTCGGTAAAGCTGTCGCCGAGGCCAAGAAGCCTTACCTCCTTTGCCATATCCTTGTTTATCATTACCTCCGAATAATAGGTCATCTGCCTTCTCTCCTTCGAGTGGCGGCGGATATAATGGAAGCTCTTTTTCCGATAGAGGTAATTAACCGCCGCGCCGGGAATGGCTGCCGCGATAATAACAAGGGGCGCAAAGGGACTGAGGCCGGCAAGCACAACGACGAAGGATACCGCACTGATGCAGGCACTTACAACGCTGAAGGTGGCCGAAAGTATCTGTATTGGGCGCATACCTGCCTCGCGGTTTGCGTTTTCCAGCTTCTCGTAAAACTCGGGGCGGTCGAAGGAGGCAAGGTCAACCGTATTTGCCTTGCCGATTATCTTTAGTCTTATGTGATTTGCAACCTTCTCGCCTGCGATATTGGTGACCATACCGTTAAGCCTCGTCATAACCTTCCTTAAAATAAGGAATACGAAGTATGCGGCGAAGAGAAATAAAAGCGGCCTCATCGTGACGAAAATATCCTCTGCAATACTGCCCGAGGCGGTAGCACCGATAAGGGCGGCAACCTCGTTTAAAAGATCCTTTGAGATATAGGCGCCGATGACGGGAAGGATACCGTCAAGCAGACAAAGCAGCACCATTAGGAATAGCAGCGCGGGCGCCGCCTCAAGGACGAGAGAAACTATGTAGAAAAGGCGGGTGAAGAAGCCGCGCACAAGATTCAATATATAACCGGGCATCTCAGAGAGGCGCTCGGGCTTTTTTATACCGTCGTTCTGCCTCCTTGGCGGTCTTGGCGGCATATTCAGTCCGTTCATATTCGCTTTTCTCCTCCTTTTTCTATATTTGTAATATATTTTATCATAAAAAAACTTAAATTTCAATCATTTTTGAGTTTTTATTTACCACTCTGTCACCCTTTGGTGTTTCTGAATAAAATGGTAAAAGCAGAAGGTTGCCAATAATAACAGAAAGGAGCTGTTTAATGTCTGAAATTCCAAGGACAGAGGAGCTTTTTGATTTAAACCGTACGATTGCAAGACCGCTTCTTGAAAAATGCATCTACCCACACGAGGCTTTACCTAAAATCGGGAATTTTATAAAGGAATTTGCTATCACGCTATGCGGTGAGTACCGAGAAATAAAGGAAGGCGTGTTTGCCGCCGAGGACGCGGTGATATGGGAGGGTGCGACTATACTTGGGCCTGCAATTATAGGACATAAGGCAGAGATACGTCCCGGAGCCTTTATCAGAGAGAATGCGGTAGTGGGCAACGGCGCGGTTATCGGTAACTCGACCGAGCTTAAGAACTGCATAATTTTTGACGGCGCACAGCTTCCCCACTACAATTACGTCGGCGACAGTATAATCGGCCACCGCGCCCATCTCGGTGCGGGTGCAATATGCTCAAATCTGAGGCTTGACAAGGGTGATGTGAAAATCAAGACAGCGGAGGTATGCCTTAATACCGGACTAAGGAAGGTCGGCGCGTTCGTCGGTGACCTTGCCGAGGTGGGTTGCGGCTGTGTATTGTGTCCCGGAAGCGTTATCGGGCGTGAGGCGTCTGTTTTCCCATTGGTCTGCGTCAGAGGCTTTGTTCCCAAGGGCAGTACGTCTTACGGAAAAAGAAACTAAAGGAGGGATTATGGGAAGATTATTCGGAACAGACGGAATAAGAGGAATCGCGGGAGAGGAGCTAACCCGCGAGCTGGCAAAAATGGTTGGCGGCGCGCTGACTCGGGTACTTAAAAAGGAAAAAGCAAAAATACTTATCGGAATGGACACGAGAGAGTCATCAGAGGGGCTTGCCTACTCTCTGGCCGAGGGAATTATCTCTTCAGGCTCTGAGGCTGTTATGGCCGGAGTTTGCTCCACGCCTGCGGTGGCCTTTCTTCTGAGACGTCACCTCTGCGACGCGGGAGTGATGATCTCCGCATCGCATAACCCATATAACTATAACGGCATCAAGATATTCGGCTGCGACGGCTTCAAGCTTTCGGACGCTCTTGAAGACGAGATCGAAACGAACCTCGAAAAGCGGGCGGTAACAAACAAAAACGGCCGTCTCAGTTATCTTTGTAGTGCGAAGGAGGAGTATCTGAATTATCTTAAAGCCTGCTTCCCCGACTCACTTTGCGGTCTGAAGATCGGAATAGACTGCGCCAACGGCTCTGCCTCGAAAACGGCAGAGGAGCTGTTCTGCTCTCTCGGGGCCGAATGCATTATGATGGGAGACGATCCAAACGGAATGAACATTAACGAGGGCTGCGGTTCGACCCACCTTGAAGGGTTAAAAAGGCTGGTTTTGGATAGAGGTCTCGACGCAGGAATTGCCTTTGACGGTGACGCCGACAGATGCCTTGCTGTGGACGAAAACGGCCGAGTGATCGACGGCGACTATATAATGGCTCTGCTCGCCCTTCGGATGAAGGAGGAGGAACGGCTTTGGGAAAACACGGTGGTCGGCACGGTTATGAGCAATCTCGGCTTCGTCAAATTCTGCGAGTCGGAGGGAATTCGTTTTATCGGCACGAGGGTTGGCGACAGATACGTGCTTGAGAGGCTTAACGAGGGCGGATACGCCTTAGGCGGTGAACAGTCGGGGCATATAATTCTGAGAGACTTTGCAACGACGGGCGACGGACAGCTTACCGCACTCGCCCTGCTGTCAATGGTAAAGAAAAACGGCAGGAGTCTCTCGACCCTTGCCGACGTTATGAAAAAATATCCACAGTATTCGGTAAACATAAGCGCAGACCGGTGGGATAAGCTTGCACTAACCCGCGACAGCGTCATTAAAGAATTCATTAGCAACGCAGAGATAAGTCTCGGTGAGAGAGGCAGGCTTGTTATCCGTCCTTCGGGCACCGAGCCGCTGATACGAATTATGGCCGAGGGCGAGGAGATAGGGTCGGTAAGAGCCGTCTGCGACCGACTTGCGGGAGAGATCCAAAAAAGGCTCGTCGAATTAAAGAGTACCGTGTGAGAGAAGTATTCCCGACTCGGTTATATTTATCACTCCGTAGGTTGGCCTGCTGCCGAAGCAGCCGCCGATGCTGCCGGGATTAAAAAGATAATATCCGCCGCCGTCAGTGGGAATATACTTTTCAAAAGGCTGATGGGTATGGCCGAAAAGCAAAAGATCCGCACCGCTGTCGGTGGCCAGTTCAACAAGGCCGTCAATGCCGTATTTCGCGCCGTAAAGGTCACCGTGTGTAATGACGATGCGGCGGTTATCAATTGTTATTTTATCGGTCTTTTTTACCATAACATCGCCAAGGAATGCCGATCTGTCACAATTTCCTCTTACAGCAAGGAAGGCACGTCTCTTATCGCCTATAAATGGCTCGAGATCGTCAAGGCCGTCGCCGAGGAAGAACACGATCTCGGCATCGGGATGCATATTAAGCGCGCGTCGGATATTAAGCGGCGATCCGTGAGAATCGGAGAAGCAAAGGCATTTCATAATCGTAACCTTTCGGGGTGGATTTCATATAATTTTTATTAGTAAAATACTAAGGAGGAAGAGTATGAATTTTGATAAAAGTCAGTTAGAGGCTCTTGCCGCGCTACCCGACGACAAGCTTTGGGCAGAGGTAGTAAGAATTGCCGCAAGCTTCGGCTATACCCTGCCCGAGGCAACACCGTCCCACGCGGATCTTGAGAAAATGCGAAGTGCGGTCAGAAGCGACAAAATAAACGTCCAAGATGCGCTCAGGGTGGTTAACAGATACCGCAGGGGTAAATGAGGTCAGCCTATGAGTGAGCAGGAAAATCTTGATATCAGCCGTGTTGTCGGTCTGATAATGGAAAACCCGGGACTGATCGAGCAGATATCAAATCTGGCAAGATCGGCGCCGGCAGAGACGGCAGAGGCGGAGAGTCCGCCCGCCGATGAAGTGCAAACCGAGGCTGCGCCAATAAAGGAGGAGGCCGTAAGTGCAACCCCTACATATCCCCCGCACGGCGGGATAAGAGGCGATCGGGCGAGGCTGCTCGGGGCATTGAAGCCATACGTATCAAAGGAGCGAGCGAAGGCAATCGACTCTATGATATCCATAGCGGATATTTTAGATATGATGAGGTCGAGGTAGGCTTATGTATTCAAGAACATATTACCCCGAAGGGGCAGAGAGATTAAGTCTTCCGGAGAGCTACAGCGGAACCGCCTTTTCCGAGGAATCCTTGACCTTTGAGCAAGAGGAGGAGACCGCCGAGGTGTCATCGCCCATAGAGAGCAAAGACGAGGGCGGTGAGAGCATTATGGCAAGCCTCGGAAGGCTGCCGTTTTTATCCGGTCTGTTCGGTAAGGGAGGGCTTTTCGGCGAAGGGTCGCTGAGACTTCCCAAGATAGGCACCGAGGAGATACTTATCCTAGCTACGGCGGCGTTCCTATTTTTCTCCAAAAGCGGAGACAGAGAAAGCGCAATTATTCTGCTGCTTTTGCTTCTAATCAACTAAAAATGAAAAGTATAATTTACAAAATCGGGTGTTTTATCACCCGATTTTGCTTTTTTGTTTAGAACATTGAGAACTGATTTGTCTCGGAAAGTCCGTCAAGAACGTGATTTCTGCGCAGAAGCTCTATAACGGTTTTAGATATACCGGTATGCTCGCGAAGATCCTCGACGGAGTAGATATCGTACTTATCCCTTGCCTCTAAAATCTTCTCTGCTGCGGTATCGCCAAGGCCGGGAAGCGAGTTAAAGGGCATTCTTATCTTGCCGTTTTCGGGAAGGAAGGCAGTTCCGTCGGATTTCTTAAGATCCACGTTCAGGAACTTAACACCTCTGGCAAGCGCCTCTCTTACAAGGTAGAGCGTCTGGCAGGTCTGATTTTCCTTGGCCGTGGCCTCGTTACCCTTGCCCTCAATTTCCTTAATAACGGCATTAACTCCGTCCATACCACGGCCGACTATCTCGGCATCAAAGCCACCGGGTGCAACGGTGAGAAACGCGGCGTAGAACTCCATCGGGTAGTAGATCTTATACCAAGCAAGGCGTATTGCCGACATAACGTATGCGGCGGCATGTGCCTTCGGGAACATATACTTGATCTTCTTGCACGACCAAATATACCAATCGGGAACGCCGTGGGCAAGCATATCGGCCTCCCATTCTGGCTTAAGTCCCTTACCCTTTCTTACCGACTCCATTATATCGAAGGAGAGCTTACTCTCCATTCCGTGGGCGATAAGATAAAGCATAATGCTATCACGCGTACCTACGACCTCGGATATGGTGCAGGTGCCGTCCTTGATAAGCTCCTGAGCGTTACCGAGCCAAACGTCGGTGCCGTGAGTAAGTCCCGATATCTGCACAAGGTCGGCAAAGGACTTCGGCTTTGCCTCAAGCAATACCTGCTGTAAAAATCTCGTTCCAAACTCGGGAATACCGAAGGTGGCAAGCTGGCTTCCGCCAATGTCCGCAGGTGTGATGCCGAGAGGACGGGTGGACTCAAACAGCTCGTAGATGGTCTTATCATTCATCTTAACATCAAGAACGCTCGTGTTCGTGTACCTTTCAAGCATCTTGTACTTGGTTGGAATATCATGTCCAAGCTCGTCAAGCTTTAGAATGGTATCGTGAAGATACGAGAATGCAAAGTGTGTTGTAATGATGTCGGAGTTCGGATCGTCAGCAGGATGCTGAACCGGGGTAAAATCGTAAACGTCGTATTTCTGCGGTACAACGATGATTCCTCCCGGATGC
>SVTZ01000053.1 GCA_015063525.1 Oscillospiraceae bacterium | reverse complement strand
TCTCTCGGCGTAGCCCTTCTGCTGCGCGTCGACAAGAGAGTCTTCGAAGGAGGCGCCGAAGGCAAACATCTTGGTTAAAATATAGTTTGTCGTTCCGTTGAGAATACCGCGAACCTCTCGGATTTTGTTCTGTCCGACACAGCTTATCATCGGTGAAATTACGGGAATTCCGCCGCCCACAGCCGCCTCAAAGCGATAGCAAGCGCCGCTGCCTTCTGCCGCTTTAAGAAATTCGTCGCCATGTTTGGACACGACCTCCTTATTGGAGGTGATAACGCTCTTTCCTGCCTTAAGAGCCGCCATAGTATATTCATACGCAGGGTGAGAACCGCCCATAACCTCAATAATTACGTCCACCGACGGGTCGGAGATAATGATATCGAAATCGTGAACGACCCGATCGGCAAAGGGCGAGTCGGGAAAATCCCTAAGATCAAGAATATACTTGATATTTATTTCTTCACCGCCGAGACGGGTGACCTCTGCTTTATTGTTTGTCAGGAGGTCGGCAACACCGCCGCCAACGACGCCGAAGCCTAGTATTGCTACATTCGTCATTTTTTTCGTCCTTAAAAAAAGAATAGTCGAAGCTCCGCGGACGCGAAGCTCCGACACACAAGAAAATTATAGCATAATTATATTTTCTTGTCAAGCGGTTTTGATCTTAATTAACTTTCTTTGTTGTAGGGGCGGGCTTTGAACGTCCGTATTGCCGATCGTTATATCTCGGTAATGCCGAGCGAAGCCTTTTTTGAATCCTCCGAGAGATAGTCAAGGGGGTTTACGCTCACTCCTCCAACCTTAATGGCAAAGTGGAGATGAGCTTCGTCTGCAAGCTCGGAGAGAGAGGTGTCGCCCACGTAACCGACGAGAGCGCCCGACTTTACCGCGTCACCCTCCTTTACCGCAATATCCGTGGAAGCAAGGTTGGAGTATATGCTGACGATACCGCCATCGTGAGTGATCTCTACACTCTTGCCGAGAAAGGGATCGCTGTAAACCCTTGTAACGGTGCCGTCTGCCGCCGCGCGAACCTCTGCTCCCTCATCTGCTGAAATATCAATACCTGTGTGTACTCGCCATTCCTGAAGGGTATCCGAGAATACGGGTGTATCAATGCTGTGTCCTTTAACAACCTCGCCTACTATGGGAGAGGTAAAGGTAAGCTTCTCGGGCGTCTTGTCCTCTTCATTTTCACCCTCGTTTTCACCGCCTTGGCTATTGTCGCCGCCTTCGTTTTCGTTTCCGTCGCCCTCGGAGGGGAGATTTGCGGTGGGATCGTCATCGGGCGTGTCGGGAGTTCTGTTCATTGCCGAAACTATACCGATAACCACCGCAGTGACGCATAGAACTCCGATCACTACGGCGTAAATAATTTTGACCTTCCTTGGCTGGTCGCTGAATTTGATTTTGTTATCCATTTGTTTTTCCTTTCCGATTTCGGTGTGCTAAGGCTATTTTTGCCAAGACGGGGAATTTTATTCGTGAAGATATAATTTTTTCTTGCATCAATGACCGAGGCAGGTGGCAGGCAGGTCGAAAGCCTGAGATATAAAAGTCAGTGTTTTCAAGGCCTCACGCCGTATTTTTGTCTCCACAGGAAAGGAAAGGTTAGGATAGGTAAGGAAAGTATAGTAAAGTGTAGGTAAAGATAGTGTAGGTGAAAAGAAAAGAAGAAAAAATAATAAATCATTCATTCATACATAGATAAGCCCTTCGGGCAGAGCGCACACACTCTGTATTTTTTCATTTCCTGTGGTAGAGAATTATTTTTATCAACAATCTTGACATTTTTTGCAATATATATTATAATTATTTAGTTAAACGTTAATTTTAGCGGAGGAAGTGGCGATGAAGGATAAAATTTCACTTGCAGGCGATCTTGGAAGCGGCAAAAGCACAGTTTCAGACATTCTTATTTCACGTCTCGGCGCGGAATATTACTGCACCGGTGCTATCGTGCGCTCTATTGCGTCGGATATGGGAATGACGGTTACCGAGCTTAACAAGTATATGGAAACTCATCCTGAGATCGACCGACGGATCGACGACGGCATCGCGGCTCTTTCTGAGGTGGACAGGCTGATGATCATCGACTCGAGAATGGCCTGGCATTTCACAAAGGGAACCTTCAAGGTCTATCTCTCTTGCGATATCGAGACAAGCTCTTTGCGTATTATGACCGCTAACAGACAGGGCGAGCATTCCGCCACCCTTGAGGAGACCATTGAGACCACACGCACCCGCCGCGAGAGTGAGAAAAAACGCTATAAGGAGCAGTACGGAGTGGATATCAAGGATCTTTCCAACTATTCGCTTGTAGTGGATACTACGGTTGCAAGCCCCGAGCAGATTGCCGATTGTATAATGGCTGCCTTCGCCCACTGGCAGGAGAACAAGTCCTATAAGGCGGTATTCCTCTCACCCGAGCGTATTCATTTCCCCGAGATGGAGCTTGACGGCGACCGCCTTTCTCCCTTTACAGCTCAGGTTGAGCGCGGCGAGCAGACTCCTTATATCACCGTTTGCGAGCGCGACGGCGAGTTCTATCTTGTAGACGGCTTTGAGGCGGCTATGGCCCACGTCTTTAACTTCTCAACCTTCATTCCTGCCCGCTTGGTAGATGCCGAGCCGAAGGGCGAGTACGTCAGAATGAAAAATTCTCTTTAATTATACTCTCTTTGAACATAACGAAAGGTAAATATAAATGCTTACTTTAAAGAAAAATACAGCCCGTCTTATTGCCGATGCGGTTGCGGGCGGATTTGGCGAGGATCTTCTCTCGGCTGAGGAGATATTCTCTATGCTTGAGTATCCGCCGGACAAGACTATGGGCGATATCGCTCTGCCTTGCTTCCGTCTTTCAAAGAGCCTGCGCCGTTCTCCCGTGCAGATTGCCGAGACACTTGCGGCTGCTATTAAGTGCGAGGAGTTTTCCTCGATTACTGCTGTAAACGGCTATCTTAATTTCAAGATCGACGGAACTGCCTTTGCCCGCCGCGTTGCCAGCGAGGTGCTTTCTCTCGGCGATAAATACGGCTCGCCTATGAACGGCGAAGGCAAGACGGTAGTTCTCGACTACTCCTCGCCCAACGTTGCGAAGCCCTTCCACATCGGCCATCTCGGTACCACGGTTATCGGTCATTCCCTGAAGCTTCTTCACGAGTTCGCGGGCTATAGGTGCGTTGGCATCAACTACCTTGGCGACTGGGGAACGCAGTTCGGCAAGCTTATCGTAGCCTACAAGATGTGGGGCGATAAGGAAACCATAGAGCAGGGCGGCGTTGACGAGCTTGTTAAGCTGTACGTTAAGATCAACAACGCTATCAAGGACGAGGAGGAGTCAACCGAGGACAAGAAATCTCCTCTTGCAGACGCTTCCCGCCTTGAGTTTAAGAAGCTTGAGGAAGGAAACGAAGAGAATCTCGCTCTCTGGCGCTGGTTTGTCCGTGTCAGCCTTGAGGAATATCAGAAAACATATGAGCTTCTCGGCATCGAGTTTGATTCTTACAAGGGCGAGTCCTTCTATACCGATAAAATGCCTGCCCAGGTACAGCTCCTTCGTGACAAGGGCCTTCTTGAGATCGACGACGGAGCGTCCATCGTTAATCTTGAAAAATGGAATATGCCTGTCTGCTTGATCCTAAAGCGCGACGGTTCTACTCTTTATCCTACCCGTGACATTGCTGCGGCAGTATACCGCAAGAATGAGTATAATTTTGACAAGGCAATCTACGTCACCGCCGCGCAGCAGTCGCTTCACTTTGCGCAGTGGTTCAAGGTTGTTGAGCTTATGGGCTACGATTGGCACGATCAGCTTGTCCATGTTCCCTACGGCACCGTAAGCATTAACGGCGCGAAGCTTGCCACCAGAACGGGTAACGTTATCCTTCTCAAGGATCTCTTTGCCGAGGCTATCGCACGGGTTAAGGAGATCGCCCGCGAGAAGCACTCCGACGAAGCCGAGCTTCAGCAGATCGCCGAGAAGGTAGGCGTCGGCGCGATAGTATTCTATTACCTCTCCAACAACCGTATGCGCGATATCAACTTTATGATGGAGGACGCGCTCTCCTTCGACGGTAACACCGGCCCTTACGCTCAGTATACCTACGCTCGTACCTGCTCGGTGCTTGAAAAGGTTGGCAGGGAAGGTGTGATGACCGATGCGCCTCTTAACGACCTTGAGGTTGAGCTTGCTAAGACCCTATCCCTTTTCCCCGAGCGCGTAAGCGCGGCTCTTGCCGACTCAGAGCCCTCTGTCGTAACAAGATATATTCTCGACCTATGTGCGTCATTTAACCGCTTCTATCACGATTGCTCTATCGCTAATTGCGAGGACGAGAAGCTTAAGGACAGCAGAATTGCCCTTACAGCGGCAACAAATCAGATTTTGAGAACTGCACTGCACCTTATCTGTATGCAGTCCCCCGATAAAATATAAAATAATTTCTAATTCCGAATTCCGAATTTCGAATTTCGGGTTCGACTAACAGGAGAAAACGATTATGTCAGGACATTCTAAATGGAATAATATTAAGCATAAAAAGGAGAAGGCAGACGCTGCCAAGGCCAAGATCTTTACTAAGATAGGTAAGGAAATGGCTGTTGCTATCAAGGCGGGCGGCCCCGACCCCAACAACAACTCAAAGCTTCGCGATCTTATCGCAAAGGCTAAGGCAAACAACGTGCCTAACGATAATATTCAGCGTACCATCAAGAAGTTTACCGATAACTCGGATATCAACTTTGAGGAGATCACCTACGAGGGCTACGGTCCCTCCGGCGTTGCAATCATCGTTGAGACCCAGACCGATAACCGCAACCGTACCGCAGGTAACGTGCGCGCCGCATTCTCGAAATACGGCGGAAATCTCGGTCAGAACGGCTGCGTCGGCTACCTTTTCGAGGAGAAGGGTGTTATCACCATCGTTGACGAGGATGAGGAGATCGACGAGGATAAGATTATGGAGGACGCTCTCGAGTGCGGAGCAGAGGATATCAAGTCCGATGAGGGTGAGTACACCATCTACACCGACGCAGGCGACCTTGACAGCGTACGCGACTCAATAATCGCCCTCGGCTACCAGATCAACACCGCCGACCTGGCAAAGGTTCCCTCTACCTACGTTGAATTGACAAGCGAAGAAGACCTAGCAAATATGGAAAAGATGCTTGATAAGTTTAACGAGGATGATGATGTGAACGCCGTTTACCACAACTGGGACAATTAAAAATCGCGAACTGCTGCGGAGTTTTGCGCTTTGCCGTAGGTAACTACAGCCGGCAGCATAAAATCCTTGCATTTCATCGATTTTGCATTTCATCTAAAAAATTCCCTCGCTTATTGCGCTTTAAGTCGCAAGCGGCAATAATAAAAAGACACAGGGCAGCATTTTTGGCTAAACCTTGTGTCTTTTATATTAATTACGGATTTTATTCTTCCTCTCCCGAGATCTCTTCCTTCAAATCCTCTCTTGGGATAAGGAATCGCTTGATTGCGAAGAGCCCCGCGATGCAAAGAACGCAGACTATGTTGCTGACAGCGTTGTCGTGGTCGATAATAACCTGACGGGAAATAGCGACGATAAGCACCTCAAGGGTGTTCGCGGGTGTAAGATGGATAAGCATTCTTACGAACTCAAGACCTACGACGATAGTCAAAACGTGGTGAAGGAAGGTGGATGCGTTGTCAAAATAGCCCGAAACGGTAACCATCTTATAGATCTCAAGACCCATAAGTCCCACCATAACTATCAGCGTAAGTATGGCTATTATAAATTCTATGATATGTAATATCTTGTGAATAAGCTTGTCGGTTTTCTTAAAAAACATAATTTTTCTCCCGGCATTTTTTTTAATTATACACTAAAAGTCAAAATTTGTCAACTATTATGTTTTTTCACTATTTACATTAAAAATATTTTGTGGTACAATATATATGTAGAAATATTGAAGAATTACAGAAAGGAGAGAAATAATAGCTATGACCGAGGGAAAATTCAAGCTGAAAAGCGACTTTTTACCAACCGGCGATCAGCCCGAGGCTATTCGTGCTTTGACCGAAGGTATTCTTGCAGGTGAGCGAGCGCAGACCCTTCTCGGCGTTACCGGCTCGGGCAAGACCTTTACTATGGCAAACGTTATTGCCAACCTTAACAGGCCTACCCTTGTACTTGCACACAACAAGACCCTTGCGGCACAGCTCTGCACCGAGTTCCGCGCCTTCTTCCCCGAGAATGCGGTGGAATATTTCGTCTCCTATTACGATTACTATCAGCCTGAGGCATATATCCCGGGTAAGGACGTGTATATCGAGAAGGATGCTATGGTAAACGATGAGATCGATATGCTCCGCCACTCGGCGACAAGCGCGCTTTTTGAAAGGCGTGACGTTATTATCGTTGCTTCGGTATCCTGCATCTACTCTCTCGGTGACCCGATGGAGTATCAGAGCCTGCTCGTATCCGTGAGGGAAGGGCAGCAGATGTCCCGCGACGAGCTTGTCCGCCGCCTCGTTTCTATAAGCTACGAGAGAAACGACGTCAATTTCGTCCGTAATAAATTCCGCGTCCGCGGCGACACCGTGGAGGTTTTTCCCGCGTCGAAGCGAGATAGCGGGGTACGCATCGAGTTCTTTGGAGACGAGGTTGACCGCATCTCACGCGTTAATCCGCTGACCGGCGAGGTAACCGAGCATCTTTCATACGTTGCCATTTTCCCCGCGACCCACTACGCGGTCTCCGACGACCGCCGCGAGGCGGCACTCCTTGAGATTGAGGAGGAGATGAAGGAGCGCGTCGAATACTTTAAGTCGCAGAACAAGCTTATCGAGGCGCAGAGAATTGAGGAGCGCACGAAGTACGACCTTGAAATGCTTCGCGAGGTAGGCTTCTGCTCGGGTGTTGAAAACTATTCACGCGTTCTGTCTGGCAGACCCGCAGGCTCAACGCCACACACTCTCCTTGACTATTTCCCCAAGGATTTTATCATATTTATAGACGAGAGCCACGTCACCCTTCCGCAGGTGCGCGGTATGTCAGGGGGCGATTTCGCGAGAAAGAAGAATCTTGTCGACTTCGGCTTCCGCCTTCCTTCCGCATTCGACAACAGACCGCTGTTTTTTGAGGAATTTGAGGAAAAAATCGGGCAGACTATATTTGTCAGCGCAACTCCAGGCCCTTATGAAAAGGCTGAGAGCTCCTCGGTTGCCGAGCAGCTTATCCGTCCCACAGGCCTTATCGATCCCGAGATCGATGTCCGTCCCATTGAGGGACAGGTGGACGACCTTATAGGAGAGATACGCGCGACGGTAGCGCGAGGGGAGAAGGTTCTGGTCACCACAATGACGAAGAATATGGCAGAGGATCTGACCGAATATATGTCTACCCACGGTATCAAGGTAAAGTACATTCACCATCAGGTGGAGACCCTTGAGAGAATGGAAATTATCCGCGATCTTCGCCTTGGCGAGTTCGACGTTCTGGTTGGCATCAACCTGCTTCGTGAGGGTCTTGACATCCCCGAGGTTTCTCTCGTAGCAATTCTCGACGCCGATAAGGAGGGCTTCTTGCGAAGCGAGACATCTCTCATACAGACGGTAGGACGCGCCGCCAGAAACGTTAACGGTCACGTTATAATGTATGCCGACCGCATCACCGGCTCGATGAAGGCAGCAATCGACGAGACCAACCGCCGCCGCAAGATACAGATGGAGTATAACGAGCAGAACGGCATTACGCCCGAGAGCGTAAGAAAGGCTGTTGCCGACGTTATTGAGATCGGCAGAAAGGCGAAGCCTGAAAGCGAGAAGAAGCTTACAAAACTTCAGCGCGAAAAAATGATAGAACAGCTTACCTTGGAGATGCGCGAGGCGGCAAAAGCACTCGAATTCGAGAAGGCAGCATATATCCGCGACCGTATTAAAGAGCTGAAAAACAACAAAATATAAGGAATAATAGCAAAAATGCAAAGAAATATTGTCATTAAAGGGGCAAAAGTCAACAATTTAAAGGATGTAAGCGTCACAATACCCCGCGATAAGCTGGTTGTTCTGACCGGCCTTTCGGGAAGCGGTAAGTCCTCTCTTGCCTTCGACACGCTTTACGCAGAGGGCCACAGACGCTTTGTTGAGAGCCTTTCCTCCTACGCCAGAATGTTCATCGGCCAGATGGATAAGCCCGAGGTTGACCTTATCGAGGGACTTTCACCTTCAATTTCCATAGATCAAAAAACCACGTCTAAAAACCCAAGATCCACGGTGGGTACAGTTACCGAAATATACGACTATCTCCGCCTTTTGTATGCGAGGGTCGGCGTTCCTCACTGTCCGGTATGCGGTAAGGAGATAAAGCAGCAGTCGCTTGACCAGATAGTTGACAGAATTCTTTCGCTTGATGAGGGAACACGATTTATGGTGCTTGCTCCTGTTGTCAGAGCGCAGAAGGGTATGCACGAAAAGGTGCTTTCGGACGCCCGCAAAAGCGGCTTCGCAAGGGTTCGCGTCGACGGTAATATGTATGATCTCTCCGAGACTGTCACTCTTGATAAGAATATTAAACACGATATAGATATCGTGCTCGACCGTTTGGTTATCCGCGGCGATATTCGATCAAGACTTTCCGACTCGGTGGAGTCGGCGCTGAAGGTTGCCGACGGACGCGTGCATATTCTCGTTGTCGACCGTGACGGAGGCGAGGGAGAGGAGCTTGAATTCTCTCAGAAATATGCCTGCGAGGAGCACGGAATTTCCTTCCCCGAGCTTGAGCCGAGAATGTTCTCCTTCAACAATCCCATCGGAGCCTGCACCGAATGTGCGGGCCTTGGAAATATGCAGCGCGTGTCGGTTAAAAAGCTGATACCGCACAAGCATTTGTCTTTGCGCGACGGCGGTATTGCCGTTAACGGCTTCAAGAGTATGACCGAGGATTCTTGGACGGGCCCGCTTCTTGCCAAGGTCGGTGAGAGCTACGGCTTCACACTCGACACGCCGCTTTCGGACTTTTCCGATGAGGCAATGGATGTGCTTATGTATGGTACAGGAGCGAAAAAGTACTCTGTAACCCGATATTTCGGCGGTATGGGCAGAGATCAGTATACCTCCTTCGACGGCATCGTCGGTATAATCGAAAAGCGTATGAAGATGATGGGCGGCGACTACTATCAGCAGTTCGTTGAGGAGGTCGATTGCCCGAAGTGTAAGGGAAGGCGGCTTTCGGATATGGTTCTCGGCGTTACCGTCGGCGGCCTTAATATCGATGAGATCTGCCGCCTTTCGATAGATAAAATGCTGGACTTCGTTGAGAGCCTCACCTTTAGTGATAGCGATACAAAGATAGCAAAGGAGATTTTGAAGGAAATCAAGGCTCGCCTTAGCTTCCTCGTCAGCGTTGGTCTTGATTATCTTAACCTTGCCCGCACCGCAGGCACGCTCTCGGGCGGCGAGGCGCAGAGAATTCGTCTTGCAACACAGATCGGATCGTCTTTAACAGGCGTTCTTTATATCCTCGATGAGCCGTCCATCGGTCTGCATCAGAGGGACAACGGTAAGCTTATCGGCACGCTGAAGAAGCTTCGCGATCTTGGTAACAGCGTTATCGTGGTTGAACATGACGAGGACACTATGCGCGAGGCGGATTTTATCGTTGATGTTGGTCCGGGCGCGGGAATTCACGGAGGCGAGATCGTTGTTACCGGAACGCCTGACGAAGTGGCCAAGTGCGAAAAATCGCTTACAGGAGCCTATCTCTCGGGCAGAAAGTGTATCGAAGTGCCTAAAAACCGCAGAAGCGGTAATGGAAATTACCTTCGCATTATCGGCGCGGCTGAAAACAATCTTAAAAATATAAACGTGGACATTCCTCTCGGCACCTTTACGGCCGTAACAGGTGTTTCGGGAAGCGGAAAGTCCTCGCTTATCAACTCTATTCTTTATAGAACTCTCGCCCGCGACCTTAACCGTGCCATAACCTATCCCGGCAAGGCCCAGCGCATCGAGGGCATCGAGCATCTTGACAAGGTCATAGCCATCGACCAAAGCCCCATCGGCAGAACGCCAAGATCCAACCCTGCAACCTATACAGGTCTCTTTACCGATATAAGAAATCTCTTTGCCCAGACCAGGGACGCGAAGGCAAAGGGCTATGGCCCGGGCAGGTTTTCATTCAACGTGAAGGGCGGTCGTTGTGAGGCCTGCGAGGGCGACGGCGTTAAATGTATCGAGATGAATTTCCTGCCCGACGTTTACGTTAAGTGCGACGTCTGTAAGGGCAGACGCTATAACCGCGACACCCTTGAGGTAAAATACAAGGGCAAGAATATCTACGACGTGCTTGAAATGTCGGTAGAGGAGGGAATAACCTTCTTCGACGGACTTCCCGCCCTTCAGCGAAAGCTGCAGACGCTCTTTGACGTGGGTCTTGGATATATCAAGATCGGTCAGTCATCAACCACCCTTTCGGGAGGTGAGGCGCAGAGAGTTAAGCTTGCAACCGAGCTTGCAAAACGCTCTACCGGTAAGACGATTTATATCCTTGACGAGCCGACCACGGGTCTGCATACCGAGGACGTCGCGAAGCTTATCGGAATTCTCCAGAGGCTTACCGACGGAGGTAACACGGTCGTTGTTATCGAGCATAATCTCGACCTCATCAAGACTGCAGACTATATAATCGACTTAGGT